>SKKS01000188.1 GCA_007123625.1 Paracoccaceae bacterium | reverse complement strand
GCCGGTCAGCTTGAAGCCGACCACTTCGGGGATCAGCATGGAAATCGGCTGGCCCAGCATCGCCGCCTCGGCCTCGATCCCGCCGACACCCCAGCCCAGGACGGCCGCGCCGTTGACCATGGTGGTATGGCTGTCGGTGCCCACCAGCGTGTCGGGGTAGGCGACCATCCTGCCGTTCTGGTCGGTGTCGGTCCAGACCGTCTGCGACAGGTATTCCAGGTTCACCTGGTGGCAGATGCCGGTACCCGGCGGCACCACGCGGAAGTTGTTGAACGCGCTCTGACCCCATTTGAGGAACGTATAACGCTCGATGTTGCGCTCGTATTCGCGGTCCACGTTCATCTGGAACGCGCGCGGGTTGCCGAACTCGTCGATCATCACCGAATGGTCGATGACCAGATCGACCGGATTCAGCGGGTTGATCCGCTCCGGGTCGCCGCCGAGCGCCTTGATCCCGTCGCGCATCGCGGCCAGGTCCACCACCGCCGGAACGCCGGTGAAATCCTGCATCAGCACGCGGGCCGGACGATAGGCGATCTCGCGCGGGTTCTTGCCGCCCTGTTCGGCCCAGGCGCCAAAGGCGCGGATGTCATCGACGGTGACGGTCTTGCCGTCCTCGAAGCGCAGCATGTTCTCCAGCACGACCTTGAGCGCGGCGGGCAGTTTCGAGAACGCGCCCAGCCCCGCCTGTTCGGCTTCGGGGATCGAATAATAGTCAAGGGTCTTGCCGCCGACTTCAAGCGTGCGGCGCACGCCGCTGCTGTCCTGTCCGGTCACAATGGTCATGGTCTGGCCTCCCATCTGGGTTGCTGAACGGGGAATTCTGCGTCCGACATGCCCCATCGCGGCCTTTCGATCAAGGGGGGGATCGACGAATTGTATACCATTGTGCACAAAAAGACCTGCTACGGCCACACTTCCCGGGGCAAACCCTCTCAAAACCTTGATTGGCGGCGCGGGGGGTGCTTCGATAGATACCCGGCACAATGGGCAACAGCGAGGCAGACAATCATGCGATTCTGGATCGGCGTCCTTGCTGCGATGGCTTTGTTTTCCGGACCTGCCCAAAGTGAGTCGCCTGCCAACGTGGTGTTGCTGGAGCTGTTCACCTCGCAGGGGTGTGCGGCGTGCCCGCCCGCCGATGAACTGGTGGGCGCGCTCGCGCAACGCGACGATGTGATCGCGCTCAGCCTGCATGTGGATTACTGGGACTACATCGGCTGGGAAGACAGTTTCGCCGATGCTGCCTTCACGGCGCGGCAGAAGCAGTACGCGCGCCGGTGGGGGCGCTCGACCGTCTATACGCCGCAGATCGTGATCGGTGGCGTGGACGAAGCCGGCAGCACGCGCCGGTCGGCGGTGAACGATGTGCTGGCCGAGCATCTGGCGCAACCTGCACGCGTACGCCTGACCCTGACACGCGGGGCAGGCGGCGAGATCGTGATCGAAGCCAGCGCTGAGCCACCGCTCGACGACGAGGCCGAGGTGTTCGTTCTGCGCTACATGCCGCGTGTGGCGGTCACCGTGACCTCGGGTGAGAACAATGGCAGACGGCTGACGCATTACAATGTCGTCACCAGCCTGGAACGCGTCAGCCACTGGAACGGGCAGGCGGCATTGCGCATGTCCGTCACGGCGCCGGGCGATGATCCGGCAGTGGTGATCGTGCAGGAAGCGGGGCAGGGCCCGGTTCTGGCTGCCGCGCGGCGGCGCTGAGCCGCGTCAGCCCTGCGGTGTTCCGGCCTTGCTGGGCTGGCGGCGCTCCAGCCCAAGCTGACGCTCGCGCCAGATGATCAGCACCCCGGCTGCAATGACCAGTGACGCGCCGGCCAGCATGGGCAGGGTCGGCACCTCGGAGAATACCCAGTAGCCGATGGCCAGCGAAAACAGGATCTGCACATAGCCGAAGGGCGCGACCACGGACACATCGGCCTCGCGGTAGCTGGCGGTCAGAAATATCTGCCCCAACCCGCCGAGAATTCCCGCCAGCACCAGAAACAGGGTTTGCAGTGCGGTTGGCATCACCCAGCCGAATGGCAGCGTCAGCAAGGACAGTGTGCTGGCCGTGATCGAAAACCAGAACACGATCGCGGGCGTGGTTTCGGTGTTCACCAGCTTGCGCAGAAACACCTGCGCAAGCGCCACGAAAACCGCGCCCATCAGCACAAGAATCGCGCCAAGCGCTTCGCCGGTGCCCATGTCCGCGCCCACGCTCAGGCGCGGCCAGACCACAACCATCACCCCCAGCATGCCCAGCCCGACCGCACTCAGGCGGAAGGCGCGGACCTTCTCGCCCAGGAACATGGCCGCGAACACCACGGTCAGGATCGGGGCCGCAAAGCCGATGGCCGTCACCTCGGGCAACGGCAGAAAGGCCAGCCCGGCAAACCCCAACCCCATCGCCGTGGTCCCGATCAGCCCGCGCCAGAAATGCCCGAGCGGATTCGCGGTGCGCAGTCCGGTGCGCAACTCGTGCCGCCAGACCAACCAGACCAGGATCACCGGCAGCGCAAAGAAGGAGCGGAAGAAAACCGCCTGTCCCGGCGGTACCGTGTCCGACACGGCCTTGATGAGCGAGGCCATGACAATGAAGAACATCATCGACGTGACCTTGAGGGCGATGCCGCGTAACGGGCGCATAAGGGCTCCATCGTTTAACCTGTTCAGTAAACGCCCCTATCGCCGGAATGACAAGGGTCTGCGCAGGCTGTAAGTGTTGTGCATGTGCCGTGGCCGGACTACATGCGTCGCGGGATGATGTCGCGGAATGGTGGGGGCGCGTGCATCCCCCCGCGCGACCCACGCCCACCCACCCACCACGTGGGCCACCCGGGGGGATGGTGGGCCCGGCCACGAACCCGGGTACCAGGGCGGGATGTTGCTTGTGACTGATCCGAGGCAAAGCCATGACTGACGATACCGACATCGAACCCATCGCCGAGACCGCGCTCGATCATGCCTGGCTGGCGGCGCTTGCAGCCCCTGAGGATGATGCCGTGCGCCTGCGCTTCTATGCCCGGCTCACCGAAGGCGAGGTGTTCCTGCTGCTGGAGCGCGAGGCCGCGGGCGCTGACATCGCGCCGCAGGTTTTCCCGCTTGAGGATGGCCCGATGGTCGTCGCCTTCGACACCGAGGCGCGTCTGGTCGATTTCACCGGGATCGCCGCGCCCTATGTCGCGCTGTCCGGGCGTGCGCTGGTCGAAATGCTCGCCGCTGCCGACCCGCCGCTGGCACTCGGCCTCAACCTGGGTGCCGCACCTTCGGCGCGTCACCTGCCGCCCGAGGTCCTTGGCTGGCTTGCCGATGCCCTGGCACAGCGCCCCGCCGAGGTTCAGGCAGACATCGCCGAGGTCCTGGCGCCGCGCGGATTGCCCGAGGTGCTGCTGCCCGCGCTGGACGCGCGGCTGGCGCGTACCGGTGGGTTGGCGGCGGTGGCGTATCTGGTCGGCGTGCGCTTTACCGGGGGCGGGCAGGGGCATATGCTGGCCTTCATCGACCCGGCAATCGGCGCTGAACCCGCGCTGGCCCGCGCTCTGGGCGAGGCGCTGACCTTCTCGGGGATCGAGGCGGGAACGCTTGATGTCGGCTTCTTTGCCGCCGCCGATCCGGTCGCGGCGCTGCTGGCGCGGATAGGCCTGCGTTTCGACCTGCCTGTGCCGACCAACGCGCCAGACCGCCCCGCACCCCCGCCGGGCATGGATCCGGGCCGTCCGCCCCGCCTGCGCTAGGAGTCGAATATGGGGTATTATGATACCTATTTTATAAAGCATTGATTTAAATACGTAAAATTAAACATTGCACCCTTGACCCGGCGCGTGGAACCGGTAGAACACCGGCCATCCCACCGGCGGCAGATCTGATGTCGCCGGACAGTATTCCAGCCGATAGGGTCTGACATGAAAACCTATACCGCGAAACCGGCGGAGATTGACAAGAAGTGGATCCTGATCGATGCCGAAGGCATCGTTCTGGGTCGTCTTGCCTCGATCGTCGCCATGCGCCTGCGCGGCAAGCACAAGGCCACGTTCACTCCGCACATGGACATGGGCGACAATGTCATCGTCATCAACGCCGACAAGGTGCAACTGACGGGCAAGAAGCGCTCGGACAAGGTATATTACTGGCACACCGGCCACCCCGGCGGCATCAAGAGCCGTACCGCGGGCCAGTTGCTCGAAGGCCGCTTTCCCGAGCGTGTGGTCTTCAAGGCCATTCAGCGGATGCTGCCCGGCGGCCCGCTGAGCCGCCAGCAGATGACCAACCTGCGTGTCTACGCCGGGGCCGAGCACCCGCATGAAGCGCAGCAGCCTGAAGTGCTGGACCTGCGGTCGATGAACCCGAAGAACACGCGGAGCGCCTGAACATGGCCGAAGACCTCAAATCCCTCGACGATCTGAAATCCGCCGTTGCCGGGACCGCGGCGTCCGAAGCCCCGGCACGCGAGCCCAAGCGTGATTCGCTGGGCCGCGCGTATGCAACCGGCAAGCGCAAGGACGCGGTCGCCCGTGTCTGGATCAAGCCCGGCTCGGGCCGCGTGACCGTGAACGGCAAGCCGATCAACGATTACTTCGCCCGTCCGGTGCTGCAGATGATCCTGCGCCAGCCGTTCCAGGTGGCCGGAGTGTCCGACCAGTTCGACGTCATGGCCACGGTCAAGGGCGGCGGGCTGTCAGGGCAGGCAGGTGCGGTGAAGCACGGCATCTCGAAGGCGCTGCAGTTCTACGATCCTGCACTGCGTGGCGCGCTCAAGGCCGCAGGCTTCCTGACCCGCGACTCGCGCGTGGTGGAACGCAAGAAGTACGGCAAGGCCAAGGCACGCCGCAGCTTCCAGTTCTCGAAGCGCTGATCCGGGCCGGCCATTGTTCAGAGTTCGCGCCGTCCGGTTTTCGCCGGGCGGCGTTTTCCGTTGTCAGACCTTGCGCGCATCTGCGCGGGTGCGCCATCATCACGTCGCAGCATCCGGGGCGCTTTCATGACCGACATTCCCATCACCCCCGTTGCAGGACAGCGCGTGCTGTTCCTGATGGCCGCCGAACCCGAATACGGGGCCAATCTGCGCGCGCGCTTCACGCCAGTCATCACCGGCGTTGGCCCGGTCGAAGGCGCAGTGGCGGCGACGGCGGCGCTGGCCGGGGCGGTGAATGGTGCGGGCATAGGCGTGGATCTGGTGGTCTCGCTCGGCTCGGCCGGATCTGCGCGTCTGGATCAGGGCGGGGTCTATCAGGCCAGCCGCGTGGCTTACCGCGACATGGATGCCAGCCCGCTGGGATTTCCGCGCGGTATCACGCCGTTTCTGGACCTGCCCGCGGAGCTGGACCTGCCGTTGCAGATCCCTGGCGTGGCGCAGGCCAGCCTGTCCACCGGGGGCAACATCGTTTCGGGCGCGGCCTATGACGCGATCGCGCAGGACATGGTGGATATGGAAACCTTTGCGATCCTGCGCGCCTGCCAGCGCTTCGGTGTGCCGCTCGTGGCGCTGCGGGGGATTTCGGACGGGGCGCACCCGCTGGAGGGGTTGAGCGACTGGACCGATTACCTGCATCTGGTGGATGAACGGCTGGCCGGGGCGGTGGACCTTCTGGCGGCGCACCTGGAGCGCGGGGCGCCCGTGCGGTGATGCTCGATGACCTGTCGGAAAAGCTGATCACGCATTATGTGGGCGGCGCGTGGCGCGCGCCCTTGGCCACCGCGGCGCAGCCGGTAACATTGGTCTGCGGGCGGGTCCCCGGACAGATCGTGCCCGCAGGTGCTGCGGACGTGGCACGGGCACTGGCCTGGGCCGAGGCGGCGCAGATGGTCATGACCGCGCCCGCGCGACAGCAGGAATGGCTGGCCGCATTCGATGCCGCACGACCCGCGCTGCTGGGCGCGCTGGATGCGGCGCAGAGGCTGGAACGAGGCGCCCCGGGGGGGATCGTTCCGGGAACAAAGCTCTCGACAGGGCCGGGGCCACTGGCGCTGTTGTTGCCTGCGGCCATGTCCCCGGTGGCGCAAGCCGGGGTGTTGCGCGCGGCGCTGGCGGCGGCACGTCCGGTGATCGTCAAGCCCGCGCCGGGTGGTGCGGTGTCCGCGACAGTGCTGATGGACCACCTGCACCGGCTTGGCCTGCCCCCGGGCGCAGTGGCGATGCTGCAGGGCGACGGGCCGGGAACGGGTGCCGTTCTGGAACATACCCCGGGGCTGCGCACCTTGCGACTGACCGCGCGCTGAGGGTCCGCGCTGCCGCGCGACCCGACCTCACCGTTTGGGGGGAGGGGGACGGCGCATAGCCTGCGCCTTGGCGGAACCTGTTGACACCAAATTGCTTCGGCGTTCGCAGGAACGCCGAACAACGCTTGCCCGGCCCGCCTGTGCTTTCTATAAGCCCGGGGGCAGGCATAGGGGATTTCCGGCATGACGTTCAGGCGCGCGCATTTTCTGGGCATTGAGTCCCTGCGCCCGGACGAGATCACGGCGTTGCTGGATCTGGCCGATGAGTATGTCGCGCTCAACCGCTCGGCCAGCAAGCACGCCGAGGCGTTGGCAGGCATGACCCAGATCAACATGTTCTTCGAGGCCTCGACCCGCACCCAGGCCAGTTTCGAGCTGGCGGGCAAGCGCCTGGGCGCGGATGTGATGAACATGTCCATGGCGCATTCCAGCGTGAAGAAGGGCGAGACGCTGATCGACACGGCGTTGACGCTCAATGCCATGCACCCGGATCTGCTGGTGGTGCGCCATCCACATTCGGGTGCGGTGGACCTGTTGGCGCAGAAGGTGAATTGCGCGGTGATCAACGCAGGCGACGGACGCCATGAGCACCCCACGCAGGCATTGCTGGACGCGCTGACCATCCGGCGCGCGAAAGGGCGGCTGCACCGACTGGTGGTGGCGATCTGCGGCGACATCGCCCACAGCCGGGTGGCGCGCTCGAACATCCTGCTGCTGAACCGCATGGAAAGCCGCGTGCGGCTGGTGGGGCCGCCGACCCTGATGCCCTCGGGCGCCGCCGACTGGGGATGCGAGGTTTATGACGACATGCGCGCGGGTCTTGAAGGGGCCGATGTGGTGATGATGCTGCGCCTGCAGCGCGAGCGCATGGACGGCGGCTTCATCCCTTCCGAGCGCGAGTATTTCGACCGCTACGGGCTGGATGCCGAGAAGCTTGCCTGTGCGAGGGACGATGCCATCGTCATGCACCCGGGCCCCATGAACCGCGGGGTCGAGATTGACGGCATGATCGCCGATGACATCAACCGTTCGGTCATTCAGGAGCAGGTGGAAATGGGTGTGGCGGTGCGCATGGCGGTGATGGACAGTCTGGCGCAGACCCTGCGCGAAACGCGCCAGCGCGAACGGCTGCGGGGGATGGGCGATGGCTGAACTCATCCCGCAGACGCGCGTCGCGGACACCGTTCTTGAACTGGAAAAAGGCGAGAAGCGGCTGATCGATATCCGCTCGGACAAGGGCACCTATCTGCGCGACCACCTTGTGCTGGCAGTGCTGGGCATGGGACTCGTGGGCATGGTGCTGGCGGTGGCGGGCACCGAGCACTGGCTGATCGGCTCGCTTGGCGCGGTGCTGGCGCTCGGGGTGCGCGGGGCGTATCTGTATTCCGAACAGATGGGCGTGCACTGGGTGCTGACCAACCGGCGTCTGGTCGGCCCGGGCGGACGCAACGTGTTCCTGCTGGAGTTGACCACCGTGCGGCGGCTGTTCGCGGATGTGCAACTGGTCACCCGGACGGGCGACAAGCATCTGATCAAGCATGTCGCCGGCGCCGAGGATGTGGTGGAAACCATCCTGCGCGCGCAAGATCGCCGCTCGAAGCGGGCAGGCGTATGAGCGGTCGACTGGCGGGGCTTCAGGCGCAGGAAGGGGGGCGCTGCCCCCCTCGGTGCCGGTGGCACCTCACCCCCCGGAGTATTTCCGGCAAGGCGATGAGGAAGACATGACTCTGTGGTTCGTCAATGCGCGGCTGATCGACCCCGAGGCGGGCGAGGAGCGGACCGGCGTTCTGCGTGTCGAGAACGGCGCGATTGCCGAGGTGCTGGCCGATGGCACGCCACCGGCGGGTGCGCAGGTGATCGACTGCGCGGGCAAGTGCCTGGCGCCCGGGATCGTCGACATGGGTGTGCAGGTCGGCGAGCCCGGCGCGCGGCATGTGGAAAGCTTCCGCTCGGCCGGGCGGGCTGCGGCGGCGGGCGGCGTGACCACGATCGTTGCGCGCCCCGACACCGACCCGGCGGTCGACACCCCCGAAGTGCTGGAGTTCGTGACCCGCCGCGCCGCCAGCCAGACGCCGGTGCGGATCCGGCACATGGCGGCGCTGACGCGCGGGCGCGCAGGCCGCGAGATGGCCGAGATCGGGTTTCTGCGCGACGCGGGCGCGGTGGCCTTCACCGACGGGGCGCGCGTGGTTGAGGACACGCGCATCCTGTCGCGGTGCCTGACCTATGCGCGTGGTCTGGGCGCACTGGTCGTGGGTCATCCACAGGACCCGGGCCTGTCGCGCGGGACCTGCGCCACCAACGGCAAGTTCGCAGCACTCAAGGGGTTGCCCGGCGTGTCGCCGCTGGCCGAGCGGATGGGCTTCGACCGCGACATGGGCCTGGTCGAGATGACGGGCGTGGCCTATCACGCCGATCAGATCACCTGCGCGCGCACGCTTCCGGCGCTGGAACGCGCCAAGGCCAACGGGCTGGACGTGACCGCAGGGGTGTCGATCCACCACCTGACGCTGAACGAATTCGACCTTGCGGATTACCGCACCTTCTTCAAGCTCACCCCGCCCTTGCGGTCCGAGGATGACAGGCTGGCGGTGGTCGCGGCGGTGGGTGCGGGGCTGGTCGATGTGATCTGTTCCATGCACACGCCGGCGGACGAGGAGTCGAAGCGCCTTCCGTTCGAGGCGGCGGCGGCCGGCGCCGTGGGTCTTGAGACCCTGCTGCCGGCGGCGATGCGGCTTTATCACGCAGGCGCGCTCAACCTTCCGCAGCTGTGGCGGGCGCTGTCGCTGAACCCGGCGCGGCGGCTGGGGCTGGAGGGCGGGCGGCTGGCGGTCGGCGCGCCTGCCGATCTGGTATTGTTCGATCCCGATGCGCCCTTTGTGCTGGACCGTTTCTCGCTGCAGTCCAAGGCCAAGAACACCCCCTTCGACGGTGCGCGGATGGAGGGGCGGGTTCTGGGCACCTGGGTCCGCGGCGCGCGCATCTTCCCGCATGAGGAGGATTGAGCCATGCCCGAGCTGGTAACGCCGCTGTGGCTGATCGGGGTGCTGGGGCTTGTGGGTTATGGCCTGGGATCGGTCGCCTTTGGCCCGCTGGTGGCGCGCGCCATGGGGTTGGGCGATCTGCGTGGCATCGGCTCCGGCAACATCGGCGCGACCAACGTCTTGCGCACCGGCAACAAGGCGGCGGCGGCGCTGACGCTGCTGCTGGACGCGGCCAAGGGCGCGGCGGCGGTGGCAATTGCGCTGGCGCTGGCCGGGCGCGACGGGGCGCAAGTGGCCGGGCTGGCAGCGTTTCTGGGCCATGTGTTCCCGGTGTTTCTGGGTTTTCGCGGCGGCAAGGGGGTGGCGACCTGGCTGGGCGTGACGCTGGCCCTGGTCTGGCCGGTCGGGCTGGCGGCCTGCGCGTTCTGGGCGGCAGTGTTCGCGGTGACGCGTATTTCGTCGCTTTCGGCGCTGGTGGCGGCGGGGCTGGCGCCGCTGGTGGCGCTGGTCACGGGGCAGGGGCCGGCATTCGCGCTTTTGCTGGCCATGGCCGCGCTGATCTTCTGGACCCACCGCGCGAACCTGTCGCGGCTTCTGGCAGGGACCGAGCCGCGCTTCGGGCGGAAGTGACGCGCCTGTCACGTTCGCGTATGCCCGCTTGATCCGGCGCCACCGCTGAATACTGTTCTGCCATCATCCTGATCTGGAGGAGGGGTTCCGGTGCTTCTGCGCATTTCCTTGCTGTCGCTTCTGCTGCTCGCGCGCCCGCTCTGGGCCGAACCGGTCAGCCACTTCACCCTTGAAAACGGGCTTGAGGTGGTGGTGATCGAAGACCGCCGCGCCCCGGTAGCCGTGCACATGGTATGGTACCGCGTGGGCTCCGCGGACGAGCCGCCGGGCCGGTCGGGGATCGCGCATTTCCTGGAACACCTGATGTTCAAGGGCACCGACACGCGGGACCCCGGCGAATTTTCGGCCACGGTCGAGGCGCAGGGCGGGCGCGACAATGCGTTTACCAGTTTCGACTACACCGGCTATTTTCAGCGCGTGGCCTCGGACCGGCTGGAGCTGATGATGGAGATGGAAGCCGACCGCATGGCCAACTTGTCGTTCACCGAGGCCGAATGGCGCCCCGAACGCGCGGTGATCCTTGAAGAGCGCGGGCAGGTACTGGAAAGCCGCCCCAATGCGCAACTGAACGAACAGATGCGCGCGGCGCTGTTCCAGAACCACCGCTATGGCGTGCCGATCATCGGCTGGCGGCATGAAATGGCTGATCTGACAGGCGATCATGCGATGGAGTTCTATGCCCGGCACTATGGCCCGAACAATGCGATCCTTGTCGTTGCGGGCGATGTCAGCGCCGACGAAGTGCTGGCCCTGGCCAAGACACACTACGGCCCCATCCCGCCCAATCCGGATGTTGCGCCCGTAGTGCGCCCGATGGAGCCGCCGCAACTCGCCGAACGACGGCTGGTGCTGGAAGATGCGCGCGTGGGCCAGCCCTTCATGAGCCGGATGTACCTGGCTCCCGTGCGCCAGAACGGCGATCAGGCCGAAGCGGCGGCGCTGCAGATGCTGGCTGCGCTGCTGGGCGGCACGGCGCGGACCTCGGTGCTGGAGCGGCAACTGGTGATCGACGAAGGCATCGCTCTGTCGGCCTGGGCCGGGTACAATGGCACGGCGCGGGACTATGGCACCTTCAGCCTTGGCATCGCGCCAGCTGATGGCGTCACCCTGGCCGAGGCCGAGGCGGCG
>SKKS01000027.1 GCA_007123625.1 Paracoccaceae bacterium | reverse complement strand
GGTCCCGCCGCCCTGCGCCTTTCTGCAAGCAACCGCCGAAGGCGAAGCGGCGCTGGTCGCTGCGGTGGTGGCGGCGGTCGGTGACGCCGCGCGGGTGGCGGACCTGTTCGCGGGCTGCGGGACATTCGCCCTGCCGCTGGCCGCGCGTGCCGAGGTGCATGCGGTCGAGGGCGAAGCCGCGATGCTGGCGGCGCTTGACGCAGGCTGGCGCCATGCGCAAGGCCTGCGGCGTATCACCACCGAGGCGCGCGACCTGTTCCGCCGCCCGCTCATGGCCGATGAGCTGGCGCGCTTCGACGCCGTGGTGATCGACCCGCCCCGTGCCGGTGCCGCCGCACAGGTGGCGGAACTGGCCCGCGCCCGGGTCCCGGTGATCGCGGCCGTGTCCTGCAATCCGGTCACTTTCGCGCGCGATGCGCGGGTACTGGTGGCAGCGGGATACTGCCTTGAAAGCGTGCAGGTGGTGGACCAGTTCCGATGGTCAGCGCATGTGGAGCTTGCGGCGCGCTTCATGATTGGCCATACGACCGGGGGCTGAGGTTGCGCGCCGTGGCAAGCCCGGGGGCCAGCCCCCGGACCCCCGGAGTATTTAAGGCAAGATGAAGGGTGACATGAGCACAGAAACATCAAGGGTTACAGAAGTTCGCCGGCCATCAGGTCCGCGCGCGAAAGTGGCCGCGTTTCTGGAGCAACGATGGGTGCAGAACGGCATCATCGGCGTGATCCTGTTCAATGCGGTGATCCTGGGGATGGAAACGTCGGGGACCATCATGGCGGCGGCGGGTCCGCTGATCATCGGGCTGGACCGGCTGTGCCTGAGCATCTTCGTGCTTGAGATCGCGCTGAAGCTTTTTGCCCAGCGCGGCGGGTTTTTCCGGTCGGGGTGGAACCTGTTCGACTTTGTCATCGTGGGGATTTCGCTGATCCCGGGTACGGGCGCCTTCACGGTGCTGCGGGCGCTGCGGATTTTGCGCCTTCTGCGGGTCGTGTCAGTGACGCCCAGCCTGCGCCGGGTGGTCGAGGGCTTTCTGAAAGCACTGCCGGGGATGGGCTCGGTGTTCCTGTTGATGACGATGATCTTCTACATCGGGGCGGTGATGGCCACCAAGCTGTTCCAGGCATCGTTCCCCGAATGGTTCGGCAGCCTTGGTGGATCGGCCTATTCGCTGTTCCAGATCATGACGCTGGAATCGTGGTCGATGGGGATCGTGCGTCCGGTGATGGAGGTTTATCCCTACGCCTGGGCGTTCTTCGTGCCCTTCATCATGATGACCACCTTCGCGGTGGTGAACCTGCTGGTGGGTCTGATCGTGAACTCCATGCAGGATGCCCACGCCGAGGAAAGCAACCAGCAGACCACCGATTACCGCGACGAGGTGCTGGCCCGGCTGCGCGCGATCGAAGCCCGGCTGGAGGCGCAGGAGCGTGACGACACCGGGGCGTCGGAAGCGCGGCGGAACCCGGCGGAGTGATCACGATTTTGCGGGCGGGCAAGGCCGGGTGCCGGTTTTCATAGCCTGCGCAGCGGATTTCCGGCAAGGTTTCGGGAAAAATCGGGGCAGAGCATGATTCTTTCGCGTCTGATGGCCTTGTTTGCGGCAATGCTGATTCTGGCAAGCTGCGGCAGCCCGTCGAAGTTCCGGACCTACAACGGTCCTGAGGTCACCGAGATCCGTGTCTACAAGGCCGAGCGCCGCATGGAGCTTTGGCACCATGACCGGATGCTGCGGGCGTTCCGGGTGGATCTTGGCTATCCCAACGGCCACAAGCAGCAAGAGGGTGACCGCCGCACACCCGAAGGGCGCTATTACATCGACCGGCGCAACCCCAACAGCCGGTTCCACCTGTCGATCGGAATTTCCTATCCCAACGCCGAGGATCGCGCCCGCGCCGCGGCGCGCGGGGTGTCACCCGGAGGCGACATTTTCATTCATGGCCGCGGACCACGGTTCCGGAATGTGCGCGGCGACTGGACCGACGGCTGCATCGCCGTGACCGACCGGCAGATGGAAGACATCTACGCGATGGTGCGCGACCGAACTCCGATCGAGATCTTCGCCTCGCGCGCGGCTGCGCGCACGCAGAAGGCCCCGGTGGCTGTGATGGCAACGCCCGTACAGCCCGTCCCCGTGCAACCCATGCCGGGGCAATTCGCGCCGATGGTCCATGATCAGCCCGCGCCTGGCGCGGCAATGCCACCGCCCGCACAGGGCGTGCCGGGGCAACCGCTGGCGGCCGCTGACTGGCTTGCGCAGGCGCCAGCCCCCTGACCCTGCGCATATCTGGCGGGAGCGCTCGCCCTATAGTGGCAAGAAGCCCTGATTTGTGATAAGGGTTTCAGAACACGAACCAGTCAAAGGGGGAAACCATGACCCAGCATATTCTGGACCGCAAACGCGACGCCAGCGCCGTGCGTACCGGGCCGTATCTGGATCCGGCACGCGCAAGCGGCGCTCCGCACCCGGCCAGCCAAAGCCTGATGAAGCGCCCGCGCCCGGAACCGGCGCGGATGGATGTGTTTTCGGCGCTGGAGCGCGCGCAGGCACGCGCTGATAAGGAGCCCTGATCCCGAGGCTCAGCCTGGGTGATGCCGCGCCCGCAGCAGGGGCGCGGCAGCTGCGTCAGGCGCGGACATGCGCCTCGTAGGCTTCGGCGATGTCGCGGGTCATCTGGCCCACCTGAAAGTGATGCTCGCCAATCTGGCCGACAGGCGTTACTTCGGCGGCAGTGCCGGTCAGCCAACACTGCTGGAACGCGGGCAGTTCGTCGGGCAGGATGTGGCGTTCATGGACGGTCACGTTCATGTCGCGCAACAAGCCTATCACCGTCCGCCGCGTGATCCCGTTCAGGATGGCATCGGCCAGCGGGGTGTGCACCTCGCCGTCCTTGACGAAGAACACATTGGCGCCCGTCG
>SKKS01000215.1 GCA_007123625.1 Paracoccaceae bacterium | reverse complement strand
CGCGCGGGCCCGGCCCAACCCCTTACCTGTCGCAGGGAACCTGCGGCGGGGCCAGGGGGCGGGAGAACCGGTCAGACCTTTTTCCCGCTGGCTGCGTTCTTGCATGGCGCCCGGTGACCGGCGCTTATGGACGCGCCTTGCAGGCTGCGCTATCAGGCGGGCGAACCCGCAGGTGTGCCGCGACCTTCGCTGCGCGCCGCGCCGCAGCCCCCCGTCGCCGCCTTGCGGCACCGCCGAGAAAGGAACCCGGCAATGTCCGCACATGGTCCCGTCACGCCCATGACCGCGCAGCGCAGCGGGCCGCTGCGCGGCACTGTCGCGGTGCCTGGCGACAAGTCCATCAGCCACCGCGCGCTCATACTCGGGGCGCTGGCCGTGGGGGAAACGCGGATCGCGGGGCTTCTTGAAGGGCAGGACGTGCTGGACACCGCCGCCGCCATGCGGGCCTTCGGAGCAACGGTCACCCGGCACGGCCCGGGTGTGTGGACCGTCGCCGGGGTCGGCGTGGGCGGGTTTGCCGAACCCGACCATGTGATCGATTGCGGCAATTCCGGCACCGGGGTGCGGCTGATCATGGGCGCGATGGCCACCACGCCGGTTGCCGCGACCTTCACCGGGGACGCAAGCCTCAACAAGCGCCCGATGGGACGCGTGACCGATCCGCTGACCATGTTCGGCACGCGCGCCTGGGGGCGGCAGGGCGGGCGGTTGCCGATGACAGTGATCGGCGCCGCAGAGCCGGTGCCGGTGCGCTATACCCTGCCGGTCGCTTCGGCGCAGGTGAAATCGGCGGTGCTGCTGGCCGGGCTGAACGCCCCGGGCCAGACTGTGGTGATCGAGCCCGAGCCGACCCGCGACCACACCGAGCGGATGCTGCGTGGCTTCGGCGCCGAGATTACCGTCATCGACACCCCCGAGGGGCGTGTCATCACGCTGACCGGGCGCCCGGAACTGCGCCCGCAGACTGTGGCGGTGCCGCGCGATCCCTCGTCGGCGGCCTTTCCGGCCTGTGCGGCGCTGATGGTGCCCGGCTCGGACATCCGCATCCCCGGGGTCAGCCAGAACCCGACCCGAAACGGCCTGTACCTGACCCTTCGTGACATGGGCGCCGATATCGCCTTCGAGAACCTGCGCGAGGAGGGCGGCGAGCCGGTGGCCGACCTGCATCTGCGCTTCACCGGCACGCTGCGGGGCATCGCGGTGCCGCCCGAGCGCGCCGCGAGCATGATCGACGAATACCCGGTGCTTGCGGTGCTTGCCGCCACCGCCCAAGGGGCAACGGTGATGCGCGGGATCAAGGAGTTGCGGGTCAAGGAATCGGACCGGATCGACGCCATGGCGCGCGGGCTGGAAGCCTGCGGCGTGCAGGTTTCCGAGAGCGAGGACAGCCTGACCGTCCACGGCTGCGGTGCCGACGGCGTGCCGGGTGGTGCAACGGTTCAAAGCCGCCTTGACCACAGGATCGCCATGAGCTTTCTGTGCCTTGGGCTGGTTGCGCGCGCGCCGGTTGCGGTGGACGACGCAGGCCCTATCGCCACTTCGTTTCCCGCGTTCGAGGGGTTGATGCGCGACCTTGGGGCGGATCTGCGGGAAGACTGAGTGAACGCCCATTAGGGCAAGCCCGAAAGGACGGGATGGTTCTTGAGGGACAGGCGGTTGAGGGACGGGCGTTTGTGAGGTGTGTACTGCCGGGGTGCCTGTCGCCGCAAAGACGGGCCCGGCGCGGGGCTGCATTGCGACGGAGCGTCCCGTCCGCGTGGAGGTTCCTCCGAGCAGGGGCCGGTCCCTGTGCATGTCAGCGCCGGGAGAAGGCGAAACGGAAGGATGGAGCGATGATGGAATTCACGATTGCCGTAGATGGACCCGCCGCCGCGGGAAAGGGCACGATTTCGCGTGCGCTTGCCGCGCATTTCGGTTTCGCCCACCTTGATACCGGTCTGCTTTACCGGGCGGTGGGCGCAAAAGGAGGCGATCCCGTTGCGGCGGCGGAAACGCTGTCCGAGGAGGATCTGGCCCGCGACGACCTGCGCACCCTGGCGGCGGGTGAGGCCGCCAGCCAAGTGGCCACGATCCCGGCAGTGCGCCGCGCGCTGGTGGCGTTTCAACGGGACTTTGCACGCCGCTCCGGCGGCGCTGTTCTGGACGGGCGCGATATCGGGACGGTGATCTGCCCCGAGGCCGAAGTGAAGATATTCGTCACTGCCGCGCCCGAGGTCCGCGCCCGCCGACGCTGGCTGGAAGCAGGCGGCGACAGCGCTTCCGAGCCTTTCGAGGTGGTGCTGGAGCAGGTGCGCGCCCGCGATGCGCGCGACATCGGCCGGGCTGACGCCCCCCTGCGCCCGGCCGAGGACGCGGAGGAACTGGACACCTCGGACCTGACGGTCGATGCAGCTGTCGCCCGCGCCGTGGCATTGGTGGCGGCGCGACTGGAGGCGGACAACCGCGCGGTGGATGGGCGCAGGGTGTGACTGACGTTCCCGCCTGAACCGCCCGCGGCTGGCTGTGGACTGACCGGTCCTCCCGCCCGTCGTCACGCCGCTTGCGCGGCCCTCCTCCGGTTGGGCCAGGCGCGCGCTGGCGCGCGCGACATCGCGCCCGGACGATGGGCGAGGGGCAAGCGCGGGGTGTGCAGCGCCGGGAAGGGTTTTCCTGCGCACCTTTGCCATGCGTGGCAAGTGGTCGCCAGGGGGGCGGGGCGCCCCGGCGTGACGTCAGGTGGATTGTGGCGCCGGACGGTACGGCGCACCGTTGACCCAGACCCCGGCAATCGCGCGGTCATCGCCCATCATGATTGTCGGAAACAGCGCTTCCCACACCGTTTCCGCCCGTGCCGCCGCCTGCGCGATCGCTGGCGTCGAGGCAAGGTCCAGCACGACCAGATCGGCCTCCATCCCCAGCCCGAGGTTGCCGATCCGGTCGTCCAGATGCAGCGCCCGGGCCGATCCGCATGTGGCCAGCCACATCAGTTCCGCCGGATGCAATGCCCGCCCGCGCAACTGCCCCACCTCATAGGCGGCGGCCATGGTGCGCAGCATGGAAAAGCTGCTGCCCCCGCCGGTGTCGGTTGCCAAGCCGACGATCTGCCCTTCGGCCCTGAGCCCGTCCATATCGAACAACCCCGAGCCGATGAAGGTGTTCGAGGTCGGGCAATGCACCAGCCCGGCGCCGACCGCGTGCAACCGCGCGCGCTCGCGCGTCGTCAGATGGATCGCATGGCCGTAGAGCCCGCGTGCACCCAGCAGGCCGAAGCTTTCATACACGTCCAGATAATCGCGTGCCTGCGGGAACAGGTCGCGGACCCAGGCGATTTCCTCGGTCTGTTCGCTCAGGTGCGTCTGCATCAGGCAATCCGGGTGCGCCGCCCAAAGCGCACCCATCGCGTCAAGCTGCGCAGGCGTGGACGTGGGCGCGAAGCGGGGCGTGATGACATAGCCCAACCGGTCCACCCCGTGCCAGCGCGCCAGCAAGGCGGCACTGTCATCGTAGGCCGCTTGCGCCGTGTCGCGCAACCCTGCGGGAGCGTTGCGGTCCATGCAGGTCTTGCCGGTCAGCGCCCGCAACCCGCGTGCCTGCGCCTCTGTGAAAAAGGCGTCCACGCTGGCGGGGTGGATGGTGGCGAAGCTGCACGCGGTGGTGGTGCCGTGTGCCAGTGCCAGATCGAAATAACGCGCGGCGATGGTACGGGCATATACGGGATCGGCCAGTCGCATTTCCTCGGGAAAGGTATAGGCGTTAAGCCAGTCGATCAGCCGCTTGCCCCAGGATGCGATGATCGCCGTCTGCGGATAATGCACATGCGCGTCGATGAACCCCGCGCAGATCAGCGCCTGTCCGTAGTCATGTACCCGCGCCTGTGGATGTGCGGCCCGCAGCTGGTCCGCCGGGCCGGTGGCGACAATGCGCCCGCCTTCGACCAGCACCGCGCCACGGCGCTCGTGGTGCGCGGCGCCGGGCCCTTCGAGAAACGGATCGCCGGTATAGCGCAGGGTCTGGCCAAGCAGCAGGTCGGGCATGGGGCAAGCTCGTGTTCGGAACGGGGAGGGGCGGGTCCCTGACGTCATAGCCTGCGTCCGACCCGCGCGGCCAGTGATTTTGCGCGCCCGAAACGATATCCGCCGCGCGTCTTCGGTGTCATGTTGCACTGCAGCATGGTTTGGTATACCTGTGCATCCCGTGGCGGTATGCCGCCGCATACCGCTTCAGACCCGGCCATCCCCCAAACGAGTGCCCGAACATGTCAAATCATATCCGCAAGCACGATATTTCCATTGATCCCCAGGTCGTCCGCTTCATCGAGGACAGCGCACTTCCCGGCACCGGCATCGCGCCCGATGCGTTCTGGCAGGCGCTCAGCGCGCTTGTGAACGACCTTGGTCCGCAGCAAAGGGCGCTGCTGGAAAAGCGCGCGCAGTTGCAACAGGCCATCGACGCCTGGCATGTGGCGCAGCGCGACACCGGGCATGATGCGGTGGCCTATCGCGCGTTTCTGGAGGGAATCGGCTATATCGTTCCCGAAGGCCCGGCCTTTGCGATCGCGACCGAAAACACTGACCCCGAGATCGCGCAAGTGGCCGGGCCGCAATTGGTGGTGCCGGTGATGAACGCACGCTATGCGCTCAATGCCGCGAATGCGCGCTGGGGCTCGCTCTATGATGCGCTCTACGGCACCGATGCGCTGGGTGACGCACCGGCGGGCGGCGTCTTTGATCCGGCGCGCGGCGCGCGGGTGGTGGCCAAGGCCAAGGCGCTGCTGGATGAAATCGCGCCACTGGCCCAGGGCGGGCATGCCGATGTGCAGGGCTACCGGATCGAGGATGGTGCGCTGGTCCCGGCCCTGCGCGATCCCGCGCAGTTTGCGGGTTATCGGGGGGATACGGAGCGCCCCGAATCAATTGTTATTAAAAACAACGGCTTGCATGTTGTTATTGAGATGGACTCTGAGCATCGGATCGGCCGCAATGACCCCGCGCATGTGGCCGATATCCGCTTGGAATCGGCGCTGACGGTGATCATGGATTGCGAGGATTCGGTCGCTGCCGTGGATGGCGAAGACAAGGTGCTGGCCTGGAGCAACTGGCTGGGGCTGATGCAGGGCACGCTGACCGAGCGGGTGCACAAGGGCGCGGAAACCCTTGTCCGCCGCCTGAACCCCGATCCGGTGTTCACCGCCCCTGATGGCGGAACGCTGACGCTCAAGGGCCGCGCGCTGATGCTGGTGCGCAATGTGGGGCTGCTGATGACCAATCCCGCAGTGCTGGACCGCGACGGCAACGAAGCGTTCGAAGGCCTTCTGGACGCCATGGTGACCACGCTTTGCGCGCTGCATGACCTGCAAAAGCCCGAAGGGCTGCGCAACTCGATGACTGGCAGCCTGTATGCGGTGCAGCCGAAACTGCACGGCCCCGAGGAAGTGGCCTTTGTGGACGCGATGTTCACCCGGATCGAGGCCGCGCTGGGGCTGGCGCCCAACACCGTCAAGCTGGGCATCATGGACGAGGAGCGGCGCACCAGCGTCAATCTGGCCGAATGCATCCGCGCCGCGCGCCACCGCGTGGCGTTCATCAACACCGGATTCCTGGACCGCACCGGCGACGAGATTCACACCGCCATGGAAGCGGGCCCGATGATTCCCAAGGGCGAGATGCGCAATTCCGTGTGGTTGCAGGCCTATGAAGACCGCAACGTGGATATCGGCCTGGCCTGCGGGTTGCGCGGGCGTGCGCAGATCGGCAAGGGCATGTGGGCCATGCCCGACCGCATGGCCGAGATGCTGGAGGTCAAGGTGAACCAACCGCTGGCCGGGGCCAACACCGCCTGGGTGCCCAGCCCGACGGCGGCGACGCTGCATGCACTGCATTACCACCGGGTCGATGTGGCCGCGCGACAGGTAGAGATCGCCGCCACGGTCGCATCAGGTGGCCCGCGCGCCGATCTGGACACGCTGCTGGCCCTGCCGCTGGCCGAGGGGCGGACATTCTCGGAGGCGGAGATCACGCGCGAGGTCGAGAACAACGCGCAAGGTATCCTGGGCTATGTGGTCCGCTGGGTCGATCAGGGGGTAGGGTGCTCCAAGGTGCCCAATATCGACGATGTCGGTCTGATGGAAGACCGCGCTACCTGCCGGATCAGCGCGCAGGGGCTGGCGAACTGGCTGCACCACGGGATCGTGACCGAAGATCAGGTCATGGCCGCGATGAAGAAGATGGCCGAAGTGGTGGACCGCCAGAACGCCGCCGACCCGGCATACGAGCCGATGGCACCGGGGTTTGACGGCGACGCCTTCAAGGCCGCGTGCGCGTTGGTATTTGAGGGGCGCGCACAGCCTTCGGGCTATACCGAGCCGGTGCTGCATGCGCGGAGGCTGGCGCGCAAGGCGCGCGGCTGGGGGGCGCAGGCGCGCCGGGCGTGACTTTTGCAGCGGGGGTGGGGGGCGCTGCCCCCGTCCAGCCCGGGGGCTGGACTCCCCCGGAGTGTTTTTCGCAAGATGAAAGGGGCCAGGATGGCTGTGACACTAGATCAGGCGCGCGCAATCATTGCCGGGACGCGGGCCAAGGGGCGCGACATGGGGCTGAAGCCCTTGTCGGTGGTGGTGCTGGACGCAGGCGGGCATGTGCTTGCCTTTGAGCGTGAGGATGGCGCGGCGCCGGGGCGGTTCGGGATCGCGCAGGGCAAGGCCTACGGCGCGGTGATGCTGGGCATGGCCGGGCGCGCGCAACTTGCCCGGGCCGAGGCGCAGGGCTTCTTTATGTCCGCGATCAACGGGGTCTATGGCGGCAAGGTGGTGCCCGTGCCGGGCGGCGTGCTGCTGCGTGATGGGACGGGCGCGGTGATCGGGGCGATCGGGGTGACCGGCGACACGTCTGACAACGACGCCGAAGCTGCGCTGGCAGGTGCTGCGGCTGCGGGTATCGCCGCCGAGGCCTGAGGCGACACGGCTCAGGCGCGGCCGCGGCCGAGCACCGAGGTCTGGAACTTCTGGACATTGCCCTTGGGGGTGAGGTGGTCGTGCCGCCGCGCCGCAACCAGGTGCAGACGCCCCGGCAGGTGATGCGCCAGCGTCGCGGCCAGTGCCTCGGGGCTGTAGCGCACCACCGGCAGCCCCGAGCAGCTTTCCGGCCCGTCATCGGCAAAGGTCGACAATACGGCGATGCCGTCGTCGGTCAGCGCCGCGTCCAGCCGCTGGAGATAGGCCGTGCGATCATCCGCATCGGTCAGGAAATGGAACACTGCGCGGTCATGCCAGAGCGCATAACGCATGGCGGGTTCCCAGCGGGTGATGTCGGCACTGACCCAGCGCACGCGGGCGGCGTGTTTGCCCAGACGGTCCTGCGCCGCCGTCAGCGCCTGTTGGCTGATATCGAGCACCGTCACCGGACCAAGCCCGCGTGCCAGCAGCGCATCGACCAGCCGCGATGTGCCGCCCCCCACATCGATGATGGGTGCGCCCGGCGTTGCATATTCGACGATCACGTCGAGTGCCGGGCGCGGAGTGTCCTGATGCCAGGTCAGGGCGGTGTCGCTTCGGGCGGCGTAGACGCCATCCCAATGCATCCGCAGGTGGTGTGCAGTCGGCTTCGAGGTGTTCATGGGGCAGTTCCCTGGTTCGGCAGGTGATTATCTGGGCATCGACCGCCGGGGACGCAAGGGCGCTGCGCCTGCCCTCTCGACCCCGGGGGCGCATGCGCCTATGTTTGCACCAGAGCGCAGGAGAATGAGCATGCACCGCCCCGTCGTCGGGATCATCGGCAACAGTTACCTGATCAATGACCAGTACCCCGCCCATGCCGGGGGCAGCATGAACTCCGAAGCTGTGGCGCAGGTTTCAGGGTGCTTGCCGATGCTGATCCCTTCGGACCCGCTGCTGGTTTCGGTGGCCGAACTGCTGGAGGTCTGCGACGGTTTCCTGCTGACCGGCGGGCGCCCGAATGTGCACCCCGAAGAGTATGGCGAGGCCGAAACCCCCGCCCACGGCGCGTTCGACCGCAGCCGCGACGCGCTGGCGTTGCCGCTGGTGCGCGCCTGCGTTGAGCGCGGACAGCCGTTTCTTGGCGTCTGCCGCGGCTTTCAGGAGGTTAACGTCGCCATGGGGGGCACGCTCTACCCCGAAATCCGCGACCTGCCGGGGAGGATGAACCACCGCATGCCGCCCGATGGCACGCTGGAAGAGAAGTTCGCCCTGCGCCACAAGGTCCGCTTCACCGAGGGCGGTGTTTTTCACCGGCTGATGGGCGCGGCCGAGGTGATGACCAACACGCTCCACGGGCAGGGGGTCAAGACACCGGGCGCGCGTATCGTCATCGACGGCAGGGCGCCCGATGACACCCCCGAGGCGCTGTTCGTGCGCGATGCGCCGGGTTTCACGCTGTCGGTGCAGTGGCATCCGGAATGGAACGCGGCGCAGGATCCGGTCTCGCGCCCGCTGTTCGCGGCCTTTGGCGATGCGGTGCGGGCGTTTTCCGTCGCGCGGCGCGGGGTCGGACGGGCGCTGAGCGCCTGAGTCGGGCACGGGGGCTTAATTCCGCCGGTTTTCGCCGCTAGGCTGACCGGGACAGACAACAAGGCGCGGGCAGCATGCGCAAGCAAACGGACAGCGGGCAGGGCGTGCGCGAACGGCGGGTGTTCTACATCCCCGGCTATGACCCGTTTCCGCCGCGCCGGTACCGCGAGCTTTACCGCACCGAGGGCGCCGCACAGGCCGCGATCTCGGGCTACAGCCTGCGGCAGAGGCCGCTCAAGGACACAGGCCCCTATGGCTGGCGGGTCGAGGCCGCGATGGAAGACACCGACACGCGAACCGAGATCCGCATCCTTGAATGGGCGGACATCGTGCGCGATTCGATGCAGGCGGGCGTGGCGGCGACCTATGGACTGCTGGCGCGCACGGCGTGGACCTATGTGTCCACAGGCGCGATTTTCCGGCTGTTCCGGCTGCGTGCAGCACCCGGCATCGCGGCCATGTATCCGGTGGTGATGCTGCTGGGACAACTGGCACTTTCCCTGGCGGCAGCGGCGGGTGTGGGTTGGGCGCTGGCCTTTGTTCTGCCGGGCTGGGCGGCGTATCTGCTGGGGCTGGGGGTGGTGCCGCCGATCCTGCGGGGGTTCCGGCGGCTGGACGGGCGGTTCTTCGTCTACTACCTGCTGCTGGATTTCAGCTTCACCGCCCGCCACCGGGGCCGCAATCCGCCCGAGCTTGAGGCGCGGCTGGCCGAATTCACACGCCATATTGCCGATGCACTGGCCGACCCGGCGGTGGACGAGGTGCTCGTGGTGGGCCATTCCTCGGGCGTGCATCTGGGGGTGTCGGTGCTGGCCGATGCGATCCGTCAGGGGGCTGCGGGGCGGGAACGGGCGGCGCTGTCGTTCCTGTCGCTGGGCCATGCGGTTCCGATGCAATCCTATCTCCCCGAGGCCACGCGTCTGCGTGCGGACCTGCATTACCTGTCGCAGCGCCCGGAACTTTTCTGGCTGGATGTCACCGCGCCGGGCGATGGCTGCACCTATGCGCTGTGCGATCCGGTCAGTTGCAGCGGCGCCGCGCCCGAAACCGGCAAACGCTGGCCGCTGGTGATATCGGCCGCGTTTCGCCAGACGCTGACCCCCGAGACCTTTGCCAAGTACCGCCGCCGGTATTTCCGGCTGCATTTCCAGTACCTGTGCGCCTTTGACCAGCCCGGCGACTACGATTACTTCCGCATCACCGCAGGGCCGCAGACGCTGGCGGCGCGGTTCGCGGGGCGCAAACCTTCGGTCAACCTGATCGAGGACAGCTACAACGGCTTCACCACCCGCGACCCAGAGACACCGGTCCCCGCCGCATGAGCCGCCCCCCCATGCCCGACCACCGCCCCGACAAGGTGCCGCTCTGGCGGCATGTGGCGATGTTCCGGCGCGATATCCTGTCCACCCAGCCCGCGAAGCTTTATCGCGCGCGGATGGCCGAGTTTCGTTTGCCGTTCCTCCGGTCCTTCATGGTGAATGAACCGGCGCTGGTGCGACTGGTGCTTCAGGAGCGCCCGCAGGATTTCCCGAAGTCGCCGCGGGTGGCCGAGGGGCTGCGGCTGTTGCTGGGCAATTCGGTGTTCCTGACCAACGGCGCGACATGGGCGCGCCAGCGCCGCATGATCGACCCGGCGTTCGAGGGCGGGCGCCTGCGCGCGACATTCCCGGCCATGTGGGCGGCGGCGCTGGCCGCTGCGGGGCGCATCACTCCCGGCCCGCTGGATGCCGAAGCCGCCATGAGCCATGCCGCCGCCGACGTGATTTTCCGCACGCTGTTTTCCGTGCCGATCGAGGATGCAACCGCAAGCGCCGTGTATCACGAGTTCCGCGCCCATCAGGCCGCGCAACCGTTGATGAACCTGGGCGCGCTGTTGCCCCTGCCGCGCTGGATGCCGCGCTTTCATGGCCGCCGGGCGCGGAACACGGCACGGCGCATCCGGGCGCTGATCACCGGCATGACCGCGGCGCGCGCGCAGGCGATTGCCCAAGGCACCGCGCCGGATGATCTGGCAACCAAGATCATGACCACCACCGACCCGGAAACCGGCGCCTGCTTCCAGACCGGGGAAATGGTCGACCAGGTGGCGATCTTCTTTCTGGCGGGGCATGAAACCAGCGCTTCCGCTCTCGCCTGGGCGCTCTATCTGCTGGCCACGCACCCGGATGTGCAAGAAGCGCTTGCCGCCGAGGCCGCTGTGCTGGACCCTTGGCTGGACAGCGGAACGCCCCCCGATTTCGCCGTACTGTCAAGACTGCCGCGCACCCGCGATGCGTTCCGCGAGACGCTGCGCCTTTATCCCCCGGTGCCTATGCTGGTGCGTGAGGCGGCGCGCAGGGAATGCTTCCGCGACCGCGATGTGCCCGCCCGCGCACAGGTGATTGTCAGCCCGTGGCACATGGGCCGCAACGAACGCATCTGGCCCGATCCGCATGACTTCCGTTCCGACCGCTGGACCGCGCCCGAGACCCGCGCGCAGGCACGCGATGGGTTTATT
>SKKS01000025.1 GCA_007123625.1 Paracoccaceae bacterium | reverse complement strand
CCTGCCTGCATTATGTCTTCATCGCCAAGAACATCGAACGCATGGGCGATCTGGTCACGCACGGCGCGGAGCATGTGATCTTCGTGGCCGAAGGCCAGCACGCCGAAGCCCGCGAAAAGGGGCAATCCACTGCCACATTTGATGCGCCTGACGACTGAAGCCCGCTTCAGCGCATGATGAACGGGTCCGGGATGGGGTCATCCGAGGTGCGCAGCCAGACTGTCTTGATGGTGGTGTAGTCCAGCGCCGCCGCCAGACCACCTTCGCGACCGTGACCGGACAGGCCGTGCCCGCCAAAAGGCGCTATCGGCGAAACCGCGCGATAGGTATTGACCCAGACCACGCCCGCGCGGATACCCCGGATCATCCGGTGCGCGCGGGTCAGCGACCGGGTGAATACGCCCGAAGCCAGCCCATAGGCGGTGTCATTGGCCAAATGCAGCGCTTCGGCTTCGGTGTCGAAGGTCCGGACAGACAGGACGGGACCAAAGAATTCCTCGCGCAGGCAAGGGGCATCGGGCGCGTCGGAACAGTCAAGGATCGTGGGCGGGAAGTAGAAGCCCGGACCTTGGGGCGCCGCGCCCCCGGTCAGCAGCCGTGCGCCCGTAGCCTGTGACCGGGCGATCAGCTCAAGGATATGGCTGCGCTGGCGGTCGGTGCACAACGGGCCGATTTCGGTGTCCATCCGGCCGGGCGCGCCGATGCGGGCTCTTTCCGCGCGTACGATCAGGCGCTCCAGAAACGCATCCCGTATGTTGCGTTGCACCAGCAGGCGCGAGCCCGCGACGCAGCTTTGCCCCGTGGCCGCAAATATGCCCGAGACCTGCGCATTCACCGCGCTGTCCAGATCGGCATCTTCGAACACGACAAAAGGCGACTTGCCGCCCAGTTCCAGCGATGTTCGTGCCAGATTCTCGGCACTGGCGCGGACCACATGGCGCGCGGTCTCCGGCCCCCCGGTAAAAGCGATATGCGCGATCTTCGGGTGGGTCGTCAGCGCCTGCCCTGCCTCGGGTCCCCCGGTCAGGACATTGACCACGCCCGGGGGGAAGCCCGCTTCGTGCACCAACCGCGCGAAATGGAGCAGGGGGGCCGGGCCATCCTCGGACGCCTTGAGAACCACCGTGCAGCCGGCGGCCAGCGCAGGCCCCAGCTTGACAGCCGCGAGGAACAGTTGACTGTTCCAAGGCACGATCGCGGCCACCACGCCCACGGGTTCGCGGCGCAGCCAGACCTCCACGTCCGGTTTGTCGATGGGCAGGTGCGCGCCTTCGATCTTGTCCGCGAGCCCCGCATAGTAGCGATAGAATTCGGCGACATAGGCGATCTGGGCACGGGTTTCGCGGATGATCTTGCCGGTGTCGCGGGTTTCCAGTTCGGCCAGCCGCGGCGCAGCCTCCTGCACCAGATTGGCCAGGCGCGCCAGCAGCTTGCCGCGTGCGCTGGCAGTCAGGCCGGGCCAAGAACCTGCGACGAAAGCCCGGTGGGCTGCGTCGACCGCGCGCGCCACGTCTGCCGCATCGGCCAGCGGCATCTGCGCCCATGGTGCGCCCGTTGCGGGGTCAAGGCTGTCGAAACTGGCATTTCCCGCTTCGAACCGACCGTCGATATACTGCTCGAACTGCGCCATCGTTGCCCCCGTCATGCGAACGCGGGCATCACATCACGGATCAAGCGCTTCAGCGAGGCTTTCTTGCGCGCGAAACTCATGCCCGTGTCGATCCAGAAGCTGAATTCGTCATAGCCGAGCGCCTCATACGACTTCAGCCGTTCGATCACTTCAGCCGGTTCGCCGATGATCTGGTTCCTGCGCATGGCCTGCGGCGAATAGAACGGGTGCGCAGCGATCTCCGCGTCGCTCAGCGTCTGGATCAGGCCCTGACTGACCGAGCGCTCGTTCTTGAACCAGGCGCCGAAGTAGCAATAGAAGCGGTTGATTTCCTGCGCTGCCAAATCGGCATCGGCTTCGCTCTCCGCGACATAGGCGTGGCGCAGCACCATGATCCGGGGGCGCGGGACGTCAGGATGGGCGGCGCAGGCGGCGTTGAAACGATCCATGAGCGACACAACCTCCTCGTCGCCCATGTGCAACGGCGTCACCTGCACATTGCACCCGTTGGCGACCGCAAAGGCGTGGCTGCTGGGGTCACGCGCCGCGACCCAGATGGGGGGTCCCGGGCGCTGCAACGGCTTGGGCGAGGATGTGGTGGCGGGAAATGTCCAGTACGCGCCATCATGGGCGTAGTCACCCACCCACAAGGCCTTGATCGCAGGGATCAGCTCGCGCATCCGCCCGCCCGCGCCCCAGGCATCCATCCCCGGCACAAGGCGTTCGTATTCATAGCTGTAGGCCCCGCGCGCCACGCCCAACTCAAGTCGGCCGTCCGAAATTATGTCGGCCATCGCCGCCTCGCCCGCCAGCCGGATCGGGTGCCAGAAGGGCGCGATCACCGTGCCGGTGCCAAGGCGCACGTTCTTCGTGCGCCGCGCCAGATCGACAAGGTTCAGCAACGGGTTTGGCGCGATGGTGAAGTTCATGCCGTGGTGCTCGCCCGTCCAGATGGCGTGCATCCCGCCGTCGTCGGCGATGCGGCACAGTTCGATCATCTCGTCATAAAGTTGCTTCTGGTCCTGATCGGCCGAGATGCGCTCCATATGGACGAAAAGCGAAAATTTCATGATAGGATCGCCTCCATGGCCCGGTTTACGCGGCCTTCGTGGTGGGTTCCGAAACAGATGCCGAAGGGGCGCCCAGCCGCGCCTTTGCGGCAAGGGTCCCACAGGCACCGCGCATATCGCGCGGATCGCTTTGTGCGTCGGTCATGTCGCGGCCCCTTCGGTTGCAAGCCAGTCCAGCAGCGCGGCGCTTACCGGCTCCGGGGCGGTCAGGGGCACCATGTGGCGGTGACCGGGGATGAT
>SKKS01000092.1 GCA_007123625.1 Paracoccaceae bacterium | reverse complement strand
CGCGCAGGCAGGTCGGGCTGGCGCTGTTGGCGGCGGGGTGTTTTGCGCTGCCCGCCCTGGCGCTGGCCTGGCTGGCGGGGCCGGAACTGCCAACCCTAGGGGGCGCGCTGATCGGTGGGGCGCTGTTCGTGGGGCTGGCCTGCGGGCGGGGCGCGCGGCTGAAGGGCTGGCATCTGGCGGATCTGCTGCCCTATCTGCTGATCGTGGTGCTGGTGCTGGGAACGCGGCTGATCCCCACGGTGCAGGCCACGCTTTCAGGGCTTTGGCTGGGCTGGGAATGGAGCAGTTATGCGGGCGGCCTCGCGCCGCTGTATCACCCCGGCACGCCGCTGGTGCTGGGGCTGGTGGTGGCCGCGCTGGCAACCGGGCGTGGCGCGCTTCTTGGTCCTGCCGGCGCGGCAGCCTTGCGGCGGCTGGTCCCCGTGGCGCTGGCGCTGCTGGTGATGCTGGGGCTGGCGCGGTTGATGGTGCATGGCGGGCTGATCGCCGCGCTGGCGGGCGCGGCGGCGGGGGCAGGGGTGGTCTGGCCGCTGCTGGCGCCCCTGATCGGCGTGCTGGGCACCTTTGTCAGCGGCTCGGCCACGGCGTCCAACATCCTGTTCACCGATTTCCAGGCCGCGACCGCGCGGGCGCTGGACCTGTCGGTGCTGTCTATGGCGGCGGCGCAGGGGGCGGGCGCTGCCATCGGCAACGCCATCGCGCCGCACAACATCATCGCGGGCGCGGCAACCGTCGGCCTGCAGGGCCGCGACGGCGAGGTGCTGGCGCGCACGCTGCTGCCTGTGACGCTTTATGCCGCCGCCCTGGGCGCGCTGGTGTTGGCCGTGACCGCGCTGGGATGACCCCCACGCGGGTGCGACCCCGCCCCCCCGCCGCGCACGTCGCGCACGCCGCACCAAAGCGATCTTAACCTGTCCTTGCTACCCCTTGCCGACCGTGCAGGCGCGGCGGTGGTTCGGGGGACCGGCGGGCGCCGCAGACAATCGGGGGACGGGCAGCAATTGAGCAAGGAAAGAACCCCTCAACGGGGGGCGGCCGACCCGTCGGGTCCGGCCCGGATCGCGGTCGAGCAGTTCGAACGCGCGATGACGCGGATCAATCAGGTACTCCGCGATCTGGAACACGACCCTTCGCGCACCGCGAAGGAGTTGATGGAAGAGACGCGGCTTTTGCGCAAGGCATTGGAGAATATCTATGAAGAACGCAGACGCATCCAGGCGCTCGGGGGCGCCGAGGTCGGCCCGGCGGGCGGCGGCATCCTCGACCTTGACGCCGCCCGCGATGAAATCGGGCGCCGCCTGGCTTGCCTCCGTACCGCCGCAGACGGCGCAGACGTTTCTGGAGGGGCTGAGTGACAACGCGCTCGCCGCGCTGCCGTGGCTGTTCGACTTCTGGGCGCAGCCGCACCAGTTGCCGCCGCCGGGCGATTGGCGGACATGGGTGGCGCTGGGCGGGCGCGGCGCGGGCAAGACGCGCTCGGGCACCGAGTGGGTGCGCGCGCAGGTCGAAGGGGCGCGTCCGCTGGACCGCGGGCGCGCACGCCGCGTGGCGTTGCTGGGCGAAACCTATGACCAGGTGCGCGAGGTGATGGTGTTCGGCGACAGCGGCATTCTGGCCTGCTCGCCCCCCGACCGCCGCCCCCGCTGGGAGGCCACGCGCCGCCGCCTTGTCTGGCCCAATGGCGCCACCGCCACGGCGTTTTCGGCCAACGACCCCGAAGCGCTGCGCGGGCCGCAGTTCGATGCCGCATGGGCGGACGAGCTGGCCAAGTGGCCCAACGCCGAGGCCACATGGGACATGTTGCAATTCGCGTTGCGGCTGGGGCGCGATCCCCGCGCAATCGTCACCACGACGCCGCGCAACCAGCCCGCGCTCAAACGCCTGCTGGCCGCGCCTTCGACCGTCAGCACCCATGCGCCGACCGAGGCTAACCGCGCCTTTCTGGCGCCCGCCTTCCTGGCCGAGGTGCGCGCCCGCTACGCCGGCACCCGCGAGGAACGCCAGGAACTGGACGGTGTGCTGCTCGATGATGCCGAGGGCACGCTCTGGCCTGCGGAGTTGTTGGCGCGAGCACGGGCGTGGGCAGGGCAGCTGCCCGCGCTCGACCGTGTGGTGGTGGCGGTGGACCCGGCGGTGTCGGCGAATCGCAACTCGGACCTGTGCGGGATCGTGGTGGCGGGCGCGGTGACGCGCGGTCCGGTGCAGGACTGGCGCGCGTATGTGCTTGAAGACGCAAGCCTGCGCGCGGCTTCGCCCAGTCACTGGGCCGAAGCCGCCATCGCCGCCGCCGCACGCCACAATGCCGACCGGGTTGTGGCCGAGGTCAATCAGGGCGGCAACATGGTGGCCGAGGTACTGCGCAGCCTTGACCCCATGATCCCGTTCCGTCCGCTGCACGCGCGCCAGGGCAAGGGGCTGAGGGCCGAGCCGGTGGCCGCGCTCTATGAACAGGGCCGCGTGTTCCATCTGGGCCGCCTTGGCGCGCTCGAGGATCAGATGGCGCTGATGACCGCGCAGGGGTTCACCGGGTGCGGCAGCCCGGACCGGGTGGACGCGCTTGTCTGGGCGCTGCACGAGCTGATGATCGCCCCGGCCCGCAAGCACCTGAACCCGAGCGTGCGCAGCCTCTGACCGTGTCCGGTGCCGCCGCTTGCTTCATCTTGCCGAAAGTACTCTCGGGGGAATCCGGCCTCGGAACGAGGCGGACGGGGGGCAGACAGCCCCCCGCGCGCGGCCAACGGTTGCCGGGCCGTGGGGGCGTATGCCCGTCCCACCCCGGTATCCCTTACGCTGCGTGTTGCGCCTGCTCCGGGCACATCGCGCGCCGTCCACAGCCGATGGCAACCTTTGCCCGGCATAACCCGTCATCAAGGCCCGGTCGCGCGGCCTGCCCGGCAGGGCCGCGCATGGCCACCCAGACCCGTCCAAGGAGGCACCCCGGATGTTCGAATTCCTGCGCAGACCCGCCGACCGTTCCGAAATCCCCGCCACTGAGCCCGTGACCGCGACCACGCCGGGTGCGCCGTCCGAGGCCAAGGCCTCGGCGGTCGGGCCTCTGAATGCGGGGCTGCCGGGCGGGCGCGGCATGATCACAGGGCTTGCGCGGCCCGGGCAGGCCCCTGCCCGCCCCGGCGGCACGATGGTGCGCGCAGGCTTTCAGGGCAATCCGGTAGGGTTCCGGGCGGTGCGGCTGATCGCCGAATCCGCTGCGGCCCTGCCGCTGGTGCTGCAGGACGCCGAGCGACGCTATGACACGCACCCGCTGTGGGATCTGATCCGCCGCCCCAACCCAGCGCAGGGCAAGGCCGAACTGTTCGAGGCGCTTTATGCGCAGCTGCTGCTGTCGGGCAACGCCTATGTCGAGGCCGTCCGCGCCCCCGAGGCCGTGCTCCCGCACGAGCTGCATGTCCTGCGGTCGGACCGCATGTCGGTGGTGCCGGGCGCCGATGGCTGGCCGGTGGGCTATGACTATACCGTGGGCAGCCGCAGGCACCGATTCCACATGGGTGACGGGCCGCCGCCGGTCCTGCACATTCGCAGTTTCCACCCCACCGACGACCATTACGGGCTGTCGCCGCTCGAAGCCGCCACCACCGCGATCGAGGTGCACAATGCCGCTGCTCGCTGGTCGCGGGCGCTGCTGGACAATGCCGCGCGCCCGTCGGGGGCCATCGTCTATCGCGGTCCCGAAGGACACGGCAGCATGACCCCCGAGCAGTTCGACCGCCTGCAGGCCGAGATGGAAGCGCACCACCAGGGCGCACGCAATGCAGGCCGCCCGATGCTCCTGGAGGGGGGGCTGGACTGGAAGCCGATGGGGTTCTCGCCCTCGGACATGGAATTCCACCGCACCAAGGAGGCCGCCGCACGTGACATCGCCATCGCCTTTGGCGTGCCGCCCATGCTTCTGGGCATCCCGGGCGACGCGACCTATGCGAATTACCAGGAGGCCAACCGCGCCTTCTACCGCCTGACCGTGCTGCCGTTGGCCACGCGCGTCACGGCGACCGTGGCGCACTGGCTGTCGGGACATGCGGGCGATGCGGTCGATCTGCGCCCCGACCTGGACCAGGTGCCCGCGTTGGCGCCCGAACGCGAGGCCACATGGCGCAGGATCGGCGGGGCGGTGTTCCTGACGCAGGCCGAAAAACGCGCCTTGCTGGGCCTGCCGCCTGTGGTCGATGGCGGGGGTGCGGGTGACTGAGCACAGCGGGCTGGCGCGGCGGTCTGTGGGGGGATCGCGCTTCCTTTACGACAGTTTCGACGCCGCCCAGGCGCGGATCGACGCAAGCGAGCGGGTCGCGGCCGTGCGCAAGGAGGCGCTCGATTTCCGGCTGGACCGGATCGAGGCCGCGCTGGAGCGGGTGGAGCGGCGGTTGTGGCTGGCAGTCTATGGCGTTGCGGCCTCTGTGCTGGTGCACGGGGCCCTGGCGCTGGTTGCGGCGCTGGGCTGATGCCCAGGGCTTGCGGCGGCCCGGCACCCCGCCGCTGTGCGGGGGGCCAGGGAACACAATGAACGACAAAGGGATCAACGGCATGCATGAAGCGATCGAACTGGAGCACAAGTTCATGAAACCCGAAGCGCAGCTGACCCTGTCCGAAGGCGCTCGGATCGAAGGCTATGCAAGCCTGTTCGGGCAGCGCGACCGTGGCGGCGACACGGTGCTGCCCGGCGCCTACGCCGGGGCGCTGGCGCGGCTGGAAGCGGCGGGCGGGCGGGTGCGGATGCTGTGGCAGCATGATGCTACGCAACCCATCGGTGTCTGGGACGAGGTAGTGGAGGATGCGCGCGGCCTGCGCGTCAAGGGCCGGTTGCTGCAGGATGTCGCACGGGCCCGCGAGGCAGCGGTGCTGATCGCCGCCGGGGCGCTGGACGGGCTGTCCATCGGCTATCGCACGCTCAGGGCCGAATCCGACCCGCGCGGTGGGCGGCGGCTGGTGGAGCTGGACCTGTGGGAGGTGTCGCTGGTCACATTTCCGATGCTGACCGTGGCCCGCGTGGCGGCCAAGGCCGCGGCCGCCCCGGATCCCGGCCTTGCGCAGATCGCCGGGCTGTTTCGGCAGGCGCACGCCGATCTGGCGCGACGGCGCGGCGCCATTGCGCAGCGCAAGCCCTGACCCCGCCAGGCAGGGCACACGCCCCGAAAAGAGCGTGCAGGGACGTCTCAGGTTTGTGTGGTGGTTGCTGCAGGGCCCGAAGGGGACATCCGTTCGTGGCGTTCCTCAAGCACGGCATTGAGGACGCCGCCAAGCAGGATCGCATAGGCCGAGGCGTAGAACCACAGCATCAGCACCACGACCGCGCCGATGGAGCCATAGACCTCGTTGTAATCGGCGAAATGCGCGAGATACAGGTTCAGCCCCACGGACGCAGCCAGCCACACCACCACCGCCATCAGCAGCCCCGGCCAAAGCCACCTTCGCGACCGGTCGATGCGTGCCCGGTTCGGCCCGAAGCGATAGAACAACGCCAGCCCCGCCAGCACCACTGCCAGCGCTAGAAGCCAGCGCGCGACCTCGGCCACCGCACCATAGAACCCGCCGAGGGGAAAGAAGGTCAGCAGGATCGGCAGCACCACCAACAGCCCAAGCGCCACAACCCCCACCATCACCATGGCCACGGTAAGCGCCAGCGCATGGGCGTAGAACACGATCCCGCCGCGCGGGGGCAGGCCATAGATCGCGGTCAACCCGCGTGTCAGCCCGGCCACGCCCAGCCGCGCCGACCATAGCGCCACTGCCAGCGAAGCAAGCGAGGTCCAGCCAAGCGTGCGCTCCTGCGCCAGCATCAACTGGTCAAGCTGCGCGAGCACCAGGTCGATGGCTTCTGGAGGCAACAGTTCGTTGTATTGTTCGATTGCGCTTTCGATCAGCGCGGGATCGGCGAAGTATCCGAACACCGAAACCAGTGCAGCCATTGCCGGAAACAGGGCGAAAAGCGCATAAAACGCCACTCCGGCGGCGACCAGATCAATCCGGCGCGCGCTCATGGTAGCGTTTACGTTGCCCAGCGTGTGGGCAACGTATCTGATCTGTGCCAGCGGCAATACCGCCATCAGCTGGCGATCTTCATGTCCTCAAGCGACTTGCCGGCGGAAAGCGCTTCTTCGATCCAGCCGGGACGACGACCGCGCCCGGTCCAAGTCTGCGTCGGATCGGCGGGATTGGCGTATTTCGGCAGACCCGTACTGCGAGTCTTCTTGCCGGTCGTTTTCATAAGTTCTGGAAGCGAATAGCCCTTTTCGCGTGCCAATGCCTCGACCTCGGCCAGAGCGGCAAGTTTTTCGCGCTCGCGATAGGTCTCGATTGCCCGGTCGACGTCTTTCTTGAGCTTCTTCAGGTCGTCAAGCGACATATTGTTGAGATTTGCCATGGGTCACTCCGTTACATGCGACTTCGATTACTCTGGAAAAATGCAGATAATGTAAAGTGCAATCTCCACTCCGGATGCCGCGTCATCTGCATTTCAATGCGTCGGGGGCTTTGCGGTTCCGTTCCTTCGCGATGCATTGAGGATAAAGCGGCCAGTCATCAGATCAAGATGCGCACCGCCGCCGTTCTTGGCAATCGTTATCTCGTCGGCGGAATTGCGCCGAAATAGCCCGTTTGCGACATCGTAAAAATCCGCACGAATGTCGTCCCGTACAATCACACCAGCGCCAAGTGGTATTCTCAGCTCACCGATATGGTCGAGCGTGGTGGACCGGTTGTCCACGAAAACTGCGGCGCGGCGCAGTGCGGTGTCGTCGACCTCGCGCATGTCGGGGCGATAGGCGCCAATCAGATCCAGATGCTGGCCAGGTTCCAGCCAGTCGCCCCGAATGACAGGATCGGTGGACATTGTCGCCGTGCAGATAATGTCGGCGCCGCGCAGGGCTGATTGCAGATCGGCTTCGGCCTGCGCACCGGGTGTGCGGTCGGCCAGCACACGCGCGGCGGTGGGGCTGCGATTCCAGATGGTGAAGCGGGCATCGGGGAACAATGCGCCATAGGCTTCGATCATGCTGGCGCCCACGGTTCCGGCGCCGACGATGGTGATGTTGCGGCTGTCGGGACGTGCCAGAATGCTTGCGGCATAAAGGCTGTCACCGGCGGTTTTCCACTTGGTAACAAGGTGGAAATCGACAATTGCTTCCAGAATGCCGTCTTGGTCGGAATACAGGTTTACCGCGCCGTTAATCATCGGCTTTCCGGCGCCGGGATTTCCGGGAAAGATTGTTGCGGTCTTGACCGCACTCCCCAACCCGTCGATCCAGGCCGCGCGCGACAGGATGGTATCTGCGCCGCGATACAGGAAGCTGTCGGCGATTTCGGCGCGTGGCATCCGGTGGCCCGTGGCAAACGCATCCAGCAATGCGTGCCAGTCCATTGCGGCTTCGGCATCAGGGCCAATGATGGTGGGCGTCATGTCCCCTCCTGTGTTTGCAACTCAGATCAGGCCCTCGGTAGCCAGTCGGTGCGAAAGCCCTTCGGGCCCGTCGAATTGATGCGTTTGCCAGCCGCGCGCAGCAGCGGCAGCGATATTGTCGGCGCGGTCGTCGACAAACAGAAGCCGCGAGGGCGCAATACCGGTTTCGCGTTCCACATGTTCATAGATCGCGGGTTCGGGTTTCAGAAGGCCAATGTGCCCCGAGATGAATCGCCGGTCGAACGCGTCCAGAAACGGATAGGCGTTGCGCGCAATCTCGAACGTGTCGGTGCCGAAGTTCGACAGCGCCATGCACGACATCCCGCGCGCACGAACCGCATGCAGAAGGGCGACCGATGCGGAGATTTCAGGGCTGGCCATTTCCAGCCAGCCGCTTTCCCATAGCGCAATTTCTTCCGTCCACTCAGGGTGCTGCGCGGCCATGGCACGCACGCTTTGCGTGAAGGGTGCGCCACGGTCGACGGCCAGGTTCATGCCGTCCAGATCGACCGCAGAGAACAGCGCCGCGCGCCGTGTGGCGCCGATCCTGCGGTCGTAGAAGCGTTCGGGATTCCATTCGATCAGCACATTGCCGATGTCGAAAACCACAGCGTCGATTGCAGGCATGAAAAACTGATCCGGTTGGGGCGGCGCGGGTCAAGGCCGCGCGCGTTGCAAAAGCTGGTCCAGCGCCTGGGCGAAGCGCGCGCGGTCGGCCTTGTCGAAGGGTTTTCCGCCGCCCTTGCGGAACGGGTCGGCGGCGCGCAGGTCGGCCATCAGGTCGCGCGTGGCCAACGTGTTGCCGATGTTCGCCTGCGTCAATGCCGATCCGTCGGGGCGCAGCACCCGTGCGCCGCTGGCCACCACCTTTGCCGCCAGCGGGATGTCGGCGGTCACCACCACATCGCCCGGTTGCGCGGCTTCGGCGATCCAGCGGTCGGCGGCATCGGCGTCGGCGTCCACATAGACCATGCGCGCACCCGGATGCGCCGACGGGCGCAGTCCGCCGTTGCTGACCAACACCAGGTCGGCGCCGTGGCGGGCAGCAACGCGTGCGGCCTCGTCCCGGACGGGGCAGGCGTCGGCGTCCACATAGACGGTGGCGGGCACGGCGCGTTCTCAGGCCCGCAATGCGCGGGCGTGGAAGCGCACATGGCTGCCCATGAAGCTGGAGACGAAGAAATAGCTGTGATCATACCCGGCCTGCATTCTGAACGTGCCGGGCTGGCGCCGCGCGGCCATCGCCTGCGCCAGCGACTCCGGCATCAGCAAGTTCAGGAACTGGTCGTCCGCGCCCTGATCCACCAGCACCTCGCCGTCAAAGCCGCTCTCGCGCATCAGATGCGTTGCATCATGCCCGGTCCAGGCGCTTTCGTCGCCGCCCAGATAGGCCGCGAACTGCTTGCGGCCCCAATCGCTGGCCGTGGGGTTGGTGATGGGCGCGAACGCCGAGACCGAGGCAAACCGCCCAGGCAGCCCCATCGCCAGCGTCAGTGCGCCGTGCCCACCCATCGAATGCCCGGTGATGGCCTGCGCGCCTTCGTCCAGCGCGAAATTGTTGAACAACACGCGCGGAAGCTCGTCGGCGATATAGTCCCACATCCTGAAATGCGCGTCCCACGGCGCCTGGGTAGCGTTCACATAGAACCCCGCGCCCTGGCCCAGGTCGAAGGCGTCGTCATCAGCGACGCCTTCGCCCCGCGGCGAGGTATCGGGGAACACCACCGCCAGCCCGTGGCGCGCGGCATGGGCCTGCGCACCGGCCTTGGTCATCGCGTTTTCATGGGTGCAGGTCAGCCCTGACAGGAACCACAACAGCGGCACCGGCCCCCGCGCGGCCTGCGGCGGCAGGAACAGCCCGAAGGTCATGTCGCACGACGTGCTGCGTGCGTGGTGCCTGTAGACCCCCTGCACACCGCCAAAGGCCCGGTTCTCGGCAAGCGTTTCCATCATTTCCCCCTTGTTTGCGTCAGCATCTCAGATGGCGCCCAGCCATGCAATCACCGCCGGAACAGTCAGGATGCTGATCGTGGTCGAGATCAGGATCGCCGCCGACACCCGCGCCGGACCCACCTGATATTGCTGCGCCAGGATGAAGACATTGCCCGCAACCGGCAACGCGGCGGCGGCGATCATGACGCCGGCCATCTGGGGGTCCACCCCGAAAATCAGCAGCGCCGCCACCCCCACCAGCAGCGGATGCAGCACCAGCTTGCCGAAGCACAGCCAGGTGACGATCCCCAGCCGTTCCACCCGCTTGTCGGCCAACGAGGCGCCGATCGCAAACAGCGCGCAAGGCGTCGCCGCCGCGCCCAGAAGTGTCATGAAGTCGTCGACCGGCGCGGCCAACCCCAGCCCCGTGGTCGACCACGTCAGCCCCGCCACCATGGACATGACCATCGGGTTCTTCAGCACCGCCAGCGCCAGCATTCGCGGAAGTGCGCGGGTTACGCGACCCTCGCGCGCCAGCGTGATAAGCATTACGAACAGCGACGAGAACACGATAAGGTCGATGGTCAGGATCATCAGCACCGTCGCCACCGAGCCCGGCCCCAGCAGCACGACCAGCATCGGCACGCCGAGGAAACCGGTGTTGCCGATGGTGGCGGTGTGCGCCTCGATCGTGGCTTCGGCCAGGGGGCGACGGCGGGCAAAGGCCACCGCCATGACGATCGCATACAGCATCAGGCAGGCCCAGAGATAGGCCGCAAAGCCGCGCGCATCGAACAGGTCGGTAATGCTCAGGTTGGCGGAAAACCCGAACAGCATGGCCGACAGCGCGAAGTAGAAGACGAAGCGCGTCAGCCAGGCCGTGGCCACGGGGCCGAACGCGCCCATCCGCCCCGCGCCATAGCCCAGGGCGATAACCGCGAAGAACGGCAATGTCTTGACAAAGATTTCCACCATCTGGGCGCTGCGGTAGCAGAAGCCATCGGTCAGCACCAGAAGCAAGAGGGATTGCCTGCGCCCACAATACCACTACGGTGTGGTGGGCAGGGGGCGTGATGACAGCTACGGCAACGCAAGTGCGCAAGGGGCGCAAATTCGAGCAGGTTCTGGAAGGCGCGCGCATGGTCTTCATGGCGCAGGGATTCGACGGCGCCAGCGTGGACGAGATCGCGCGCACAGCGGGTGTGTCAAAGGCCACGCTCTACAGCTATTTCCCCGACAAGCGCATCCTTTTTTCCGAGGTCGCTGCGCGCGAGTGCCTGCGCCAGGCCGATGAGGCGCTGGCCAGCATCGACACCACGGCCGCCCCCGCCGACGTGCTGGATGCGGTGGCGCGGCGGATGATCGCCTTCTACTGCTCGGGCTTCGGGCTGGCGATGTTCCGGCTCTGCATTTCGGAAGCGCCCCGGTTTCCCGACCTCGGGCGGCGGTTCTACGAAAGCGGGCCGGTGCTGGCGCGGGAGAAACTGGGCGAATACCTGCATGAGGCGATGGCGCGGGGGGAATTGTCGATCCCCGATGTGGACCTTGCGGCGGACCAGTTCGTGCAACTGTGCAACGCCGACCTGCTTGACCGCAAGATCTGCGGTGTGCAGGCGCAGATCACCCAGCCCGAGATTGACCGCGTGGTGAACGGGGCGATCCGGATGTTTCTGGCATGCTACGGTG
>SKKS01000273.1 GCA_007123625.1 Paracoccaceae bacterium | reverse complement strand
TATGCGCCATGTCGCTACCTTCCCGTTGTTCTTGCTGCAATGTCTTGGTGCATTGCTGAGCGAAAAACCCCGGCGCCTTTGCGGGGCGCCGGGGTCAAGGTCAGTTCCCGATCACGCGAACCACCACCGTTCGGTGGCGCGGACACCATCAAGCGTGGTATTCGATGCGATCTGGTCAGGCGTCATGACATTGTCCGCCGTCGCCATGACGTAGTTCGAGAACATGGGGATGATGTTCGACCCTTCGTCGCGGACGATGCGCTGCATTTCGACATACATCTCGCGGCGCAGATCCTCGTCCAGTTCCGAGCGTGCGGCGCGCAGAAGGCGCATGAATTCCTCATGCTCCCAGAAGCTGTCATTCCACGGTGCCCCGGCAGCATATGCGGTCGAGAACATCCAGTCCTCGGTCGGCCGTCCGCCCCAGTAGACCGCAGTGAAGGGCTTGACCATCCAGACGTTGGACCAATAACCGTCCGAAGGCTCGCGTACCGGGTTGACGGTAATTCCTGCCTGTGCAGCGCTTTCCGAAAACAGCACCGCCGCGTCCACCGCGCCGGAAAACGCCGCGTCCGCCGCCGACAGATCCACAGTCAAGCTGTCCATGCCGGCCTGCTGCAGGTGATAGCGCGCGCGATCCGGGTCGAATTCGCGCTGTTCCAGTTCGTCGGCGTGGAACCGGTTGGAACGACCGATGGGATGGTCGTTACCCACCACGCCAAAACCCGAAAGCACCGTATCGACAAGCTGCTGGCGGTTGATTGCATATTTCAGCGCCATGCGGACGTGGTTGTTCGTGAACGGATCAGCGCGGCTGTCCATCACGAAGGTATAGTGCTGCGTCCCCGAAACCGAGATGATGTTGGCTCCGGCGCGTTCCATCATGTGGATGGTGTTCAGGTCGGGGCGGTCGATCACATCAACCTCGCCGGTCAGCAGGGCGTTCTGGCGTGCGGCTGAATCAAGGATCGCATAAAGCTCGACGCGGTCGAAATGGGCGCGATCGGACTTCCAGTAGTCGGGGTTGCGGGTGAAATGCGCATCCACGCCCGGCTCGAAACTTTCAAGGATGTAGCCGCCGCAGCCGATGCCGTTGTTGTAGTCGATGGCGCCATCTTCGGAGGGCAGGATCGGCAGGTGGTAATCCGACAGGATGAAGGGGAAATCGGCATCGCCCGCTTCCAGCGTGATGACCACCACATGGTCGCCATCGGCGCTGATATCGACGATGGGCTCCACGATCGGCGCGGCCGCCGAAGCACTGCCTTCGCCCCGATGGTGGTTGAGCGACGCGATCACATCCGCAGAGGTCACGGACTGACCGTTGTGATAGGTCACACCCTCGCGCAGCTTGAATGTCCAGGTCGCCGCATCGGCCGAAGCTTCCCAGCTTTCGGCCAGTTCCGGTTCCAGCTGACCATCCGAGCCGATCACGGTCAGGTAGTTGTGCATGGTGTTGCCCAGAACCTGTACGAAGGCCTGATCCCACAACGCCGGGTTCAGAGAGTCGGTGGTATTCCCGTGCCCGAAGCCGATGCGGAAAGTGCCGCCGCGCTTGGGTTCCGCCATGGCCTTGCGATAGCTCGCAGGCAGGATCAGCCCTGCCGCGCCCATCGCGCCCGCAGATTTCAGAAGTCCGCGGCGCGTAAGGCCGGGTGACTTGGGTGTGTTGATCATGCTTCCTCTCCTCTGTTGATCGTTTGTTCTTGTGGGATGTCAGTACGTCATCCGCATGACACCAATACTGCACAACGCTGGCCACAGCTTGCAACCCTTTAAGCACCAAACGCGCTGTGCAGTCGCATTCTGCGCTATGGTTGCGGGATGTTTATTGATCCGTCAATCAATAATCCTGCCAATTTCCGCCATCCTGCGCTCGATTTCGCCCGCCGCGGCCTCCAGTGCGGGTGCGTCCAGCCGCTCAACCGGCAAAACCTGAACCGGCACCTCTGGCTGTGCGGCGCGGCTCCGCCTGTAGCGCGGGTCATAGTGCTCTGCCAACAGCGCGCGCGCCAGTGCGCGCCAGACCTTGCCATTCCTCGATTCGCGCGCGGCTGTGCCAGGGGCGCAGCGCCTCGATCCGCCCGACAAGCTGCCCTGGGTCGACCAGGATCTGGGCGTAATCGCGGGCCAGAAGGGCAGCGCGGGCATCCAGCGGGGCCTCGATCCGCAAGCGCGGCGCGGTGCGCATGGCAGTCCAGAGCGCAGGCGGCACCATGATCCGCCCGATCCGGTGCGATTCCGCCTCGACCAGCACCGGGCGCGTGGGATCCAGCCCGCTGATTGCCAGCGCAAGCGCGGATTCGAACGCCTTTTGCGTGGGCTGCCCCCCGGCCATCCGCCCGAACAACGACCCGCGGTGCCGCGCCATCGCTTCAAGGTCCAGCACTTGCACCCCGCGCGCGGCCAGAAGCCCCAGCAGCGCTGTCTTGCCGGTTCCGGTGTCCCCGTCCAGAACCCGGAGCGGCGCCGGAAACGGCGCGTCATAAAGCATCCGCGCCACCACCCGGCGATAGGCGCGATAGCCCCCGTCGATCACCCGCACCGGCCAGCCGACCTGCTGAAGGATCACCGCCAGCGCGCCCGACCTTTGCCCGCCGCGCCAGCAATAGACCACCGGGCGCCAGCTGCGCGGCATCTCCGCCAGCGGCCCGTCAAGCATCGCCGCGACGTTGCGCGCCACCAGCGCTGCACCGACCCGCCGCGCTTCGAACCGGCTGTGCTGCACATACAGGGTACCGACGCGGGCGCGCTCGGCATCATCGAGCACCGGCAGATTGATCGCCCCGGGCACATGGTCCGTCGCGAATTCGGACGGCGCGCGCGCGTCAATGATGCTGTCGATGCCGACGCGTTCCGGTGCGCGCACGGCATCGAGCGTTTCAAGCGCAAGCTTCATGCCAGAGGGCACCTGACACAGATGGGCAACACGAC
>SKKS01000194.1 GCA_007123625.1 Paracoccaceae bacterium | reverse complement strand
TCGGCCCCAAACACCTGTGGTGCGTCAGAGCAATCAGTAAGTAGAAGCTCGGCGACCTGACGGTTCAAGGACTCCATCGTATCAGAGCCATGCAGGCCTAGTGTTGTGAGCTTTTCACGAAGAGAAGCATAGCGGTGCTGCAGGTCAGGCAGCAATCTCTGGGCTGCCTTACTGATATTTTCTTCGAGTGGGACGATTTGATCCCCCGCGAGATCGGTCAATCGTTCCGCCGCCCGTGCCAGTACATCCATGGACGGCCGATCCTGGCGCAGTGATATACCGACCGGCTTAAAGCTGTTGTTGGTCTTGAGGGCTTCGATGGCCTGCTGACCGTTAACAGTGACTTCGCGGCCGCCGACTTTCAGCTTGATTTCACCCGCGACCAAGAGCGCACCAAGTAGATACCGCGTCGTGTCTGGCGACCAGCCGAAAGGTGCATCGGCGAAGGTATCGAGCAAACGTTTCCCCTCAACGAGACCATTTCGCTCTATGTAGTCACGTATGCTCACAAGTGCCTTGTGGTCGGTCTGGATCGTGGGTGTGCCTCCAGAGATCTGAACAAGGCCCATCGGATCGATCTGCGACGTAACTGCACGCAGATTGGCGTCAGCAGCACGTAAAAATCGCTCAGGAAGCACCGTATCCACCCGCTCCGGGGCTTCAATGTAGCGGGAGTAGACTTGCTGCGCGACGTCGCCAAGAAACCTCTTACAAGCAGCCAGAAGATTCTGATCCAAACTCTCGACTGCCGTCATAGCGCCGCGAAACACGAAAGATCCTCGAGCAAGATCGCGCGTTACCAGCTGCACGAGCTCGTTAGAGAGCCGAGCGGCTCTGTCAGTCTGGCTGGAGCAGTACTCCTTGACCTCTTGATCGGGATCATTCCGATAGATTTCGACAATCCGGTTGCACCGATATATCTCCCCAGCGTGGTTCATGGCTTCCTGGGGCGCCCGGCCGAGCAGAAAGATCGTGTTCTCAGCGCTTCGCTGCCGCGATTCATCCAATAGCCGCGTTCGTTCAATCTCATACTCGCTGGCATCCGCCAAAACCAACGCAGTTTGGATAGTCTCTCGCTCACCGGCCAAGGCAACACTGCGTCCGCCAGCAATCGTCTTCACACCAGATGTAACAACGCGACCGCCGTGCAAGCGCGCAGAGGGAAGCGGCGTCAAGGTATCGCGGAGAGCGCCGCTGAAGATCCGTTGGACCTCCGTACCGCGAAGAGGCAACTGCGCGCGCTCTAGTTCGACGTCGTTGAGCTTTTCACTGAAGAAGCGGAGACTGCCATCCTTTTCCCCGAGGGGAACGAAGGCGTTGCTCTGCATCTTCTCGATCGCAGCCTTTACCGCCTCTTTGGTGGAGGCGGAGGTGATGGACGGGTGCATCAGAGCCGCCACATTCTCGATCGTGACGGGCATATTGGCAAGGATCTGCAAAATGGCGATGGTCTTAGCGACATTTTGCGTGTGTTCGTCGTCCGAGAACTGGAACGCGACCTTGTCTACTGCTCCATGCAGCGAGGGGAAGGCCCGACGGATGTCTTTGTTCAGAGAGTCATAAAGGGTGACTGTCGTCGCGAGCCACCCAAGCTCCCGGTCTGCGACAGGCGGCTGATTTCCCGCGCCCTCCACCAAGACATCCTGGAGCACCTTGATCGCCGACCGCAACCCAACTCCACCCGTTGATTTCGCCAGCGCGCCCAGTAGACGCAGCAGAATCTCGAAGTGAGCTGGCAGGAACGGGTACAAGTTAACGAAACTAGTCTTGTCGAAACCCTCATCATAGTATTTTGCTCCAGCGAGCTTGGTATTCGTGCGTAGCCCCTGGCCATTTGCATCGAACAATTTCGCTAGTTGGGCTTCACCTTCAGCGGATTTACCAAGCAATCTACGGAAGCAGATTTCTTTTATATCGCTGGATTCAAGTTCAACGGAGATCGGGAAGCGATCCTTGAGCTTGAAGAGTTCTGGCGAGTTTATGGCCGTGTGTGGATCATCTTCGGTAAGCGTTTGCTGCGCAGTTCCTAGTATCCATACCTTCCCCTGGCCAATGTTCTTTATGTTCTCAGCGAGGCCTTGCAGGTCAAGAATCTTCGACTGCTGACTGCCTACGTATTGGCCGATCTCATCAATGACAAAAACAATGTTCTCTTTCCCAGTTTCGTCGCGAATGACATCAATCATTTCTCGGACACGATCGTCCATCAAGTAGATGGTTTCGCTGCTAGCCGCTGAGAACGCTTGATCGCTCTTAAACAAGGCTGGGTACATACGGTGTGCGAGGTTCGGAAGCAGACTATCGACCACCAATTCGTCGTTTTGGTAGTCTTCCCAGTTTTCCCCAGTCTCCTCCTTGAACAGTGTGGTGAACTCCTGATAGCGGCCATCTTTCTTCAACTTACGCTCAAGGGCGGCCACCTTCATATTGCGTGAGTAGCCAAGCGATTGCAGAACCTTGTAGTAAAGGACGCTAGAAACTTCAGCAAGCGTCGCGCCAGCGATTTGCTGGCTCGCGAGGTCGAGCAAAAAGACCGCCGCCGATAGGCGCCTGTTAACAGCATCAAGGAGGGCTTTCGTCTGCGGTCTCCTGAGGCGATCGCTGAGATGGCGGACAAACGGCTGACCTTCGACCGTAACGCGGTCATCTAGTGCGAGACCAAGATATTTGGTGAAAGAGCTTTTCCCGGAACCATAGAAACCCGAAACCCAAACGCCGACCTCGTGACCGCCGCCGCTCTCCAAGGCTGCCTGGATATTTTCCAAGAGCTTCTCCAGCTGCTCATCAATGCTCTCGGTGACGATGTATTCAGTAATCTCCGCTTTAAGCCGCTCTTCCTGCGAAGCCTGATAAGAAATCACCTTCTCAATAGAGCGTTGCAGACCTTTTTGAGGATCAAACAAAGAGCGTATTTTTGTCATCGCGATCATATCTTCCT
>SKKS01000004.1 GCA_007123625.1 Paracoccaceae bacterium | reverse complement strand
TTCCACCGATACGCCCCGGCCTGACCCCGCACCGGACGCATCGCCCTGCCCCGCGATCCTCAACCGTGCCGAGGCCACAGCACAGATGACCGCGATCGAGACCTATTATCGCCGCGCCGAACCCTCCAGCCCGATCCCAATTCTGCTATTCAAAGCGAAAGGTTACCTGAACCGTGACTTCACATCGATCCTGGGTGATTTGTTTCATTCCGGCAGTTGATATGCCGCATACCAGTCCATACGCTGCGCCGCAGGAATTTCCGCGAAAGGACTTCTCATGACGATACAGGCCACCCTGCGCAGCGGAGCGGCGGCACTGCTGATGGGACTTGGCGCGGCAACGCTTCCCGCGTCGGCACAGACCGCCGATGACGGGCAGCCCGATCGCCTGAACGAGACCTATCGCGACTGGATCGTGCAATGCGTGTCGCAGGCCCAGAACGGCGGGGCGCGGGTCTGCGAGATGGTGCAGCAACTGAGCCAGCGCGAGGGGGGCCAGCGTGTTCTGACGGCAGCGGTACGCAGTCCGGGGAACGGCACAACCCAAATGACACTGATCGCACCTTTCGGCCTGTTGCTCAGCGAAGGCGTTTCGGTGCGACTGGGCGATCAGGAAGTGTTGCGCGGGACGTTCCTGACCTGCTTGTCGAACGGATGCATCGCGAACCTGGATGTGCCAGCGGATGCCGTTTCGGCACTTGCGCGGGCGACTGCGGCAACCGTGCGCATGACCAGCGTCCAGGGCGCCCCGTTCGAGATCGAGGTTTCGCTCATGGGCTTTACCGCCGCATTGAACCGGCTGCGCGGACTGAACTGAGCCCCTTCACGGAGCGTCGGCAGGGCGCGTGTGAAGAATCTACCTAGCTCAGTGCGGCATCCACTGCCGCGCGGAACTCGGGCAAACCCACAGGTTCGCGAATCACTGCGACCCGGCCGGACCCCCGCTGCATGTGCCGTTCGGCCCAGTTGATGATCCAGGCGACATCATTGCCGCGCAGGAACGGATTGGCATTGATCACCGCCGCGCCCAGAATGGCCTGCAGGTCGCCGTGCAGCGGCGATGACAACACCAGATGCGCGCCCTCCATGCCCAGAAAATGCGCCAGGTACAGCCGCCCGGCCGTGATCTGGTGCCCCCGCGCCCGCAGATAGCTTTCGCCTTCGCGCGCAAGGTTCGTCACCATCTCGCGCGAGATGGCGGGATCGACCCGCAGCGCCAGCAACTCGGCGCGCGAGCGGGTTGCGACAAGCTCGGGGCGGTAGGTGCGCATCATCCGCAGCCATGTCGATTCGATGAACTGACCCAGACCGGTGGCCGTTGAAAGCGGATTGCGGGCGTCTGCGCGCCCGGCGGATTCGATCTGGATGATGCGGTTGACCAGCGTTTCCACCTCCAGCCCGGCGGAAAGCATTTCCTGTTGTGCGGGGCCCACCTGGACATTGGCACCGGCACCCGTGCCCGGGCTGCGACCATAACAGGCGTAGTTGGTGCGCCCCGGTGGCTTGAAGACATAGCACCCCGCCGTCACCTCGCGCCCTTCGATGCCAAGATAGAGCACCTGCGCAAGGGCGGCATCCTGATCGGGGTGGGGGCTTTCGCTCATCAGCAGAGTGAACCGGTCGCCGGGATGGACCATGCCGTCAAGGTTGTGCGCCTCGGAAAGCAGCATGATGATCTGCCCCACCAGCGCCGGTTCGATCCCGTGGCGCATGGCGGCACTGTAGATCGCATCAAGCACGCGGACTTCGCCTGGCTGCGGGGATGGCGCGTCCGGGACTGCTGCGGCGAATGCGTGCCCGACCCAGGGGTCCGCGCCCGGCACCGCGCGCAAGGCGGCCTGCAGCGGGGCCGGATCCGCCGAAGCGTCCGGACCTGCGGTTTCGGCGCCGGGCGACGGGGTTTCCACGACCCAGGGCGCCGCGCCGCCGGGCGCCTCTGAACGCCCCGCCGCTTCGCGCGCCAGCGAGCCTACATACCGTGCGCCGTCATAGAGCGTGATCTGCGCGAACATCTGCTCCGGGCTGTCGGATGCGGCCATGCTGGCGGTGCGCAGGGCAATCAGGAAACCGGGTGTCAGCCCCTCGATCCCGAACCGCGCATGCGCGGCCTCGGCCACCGCTTCGGCCTGGGGACGGGCCAGCCCTTCGGCAGTCAGGATATCGACCAGTTGTGCCGGGGCTGTGACCCGCACCACGGCATCATCGAACAACCCGTGGCGCCGGGAGGGCGCGCGCAGCGCCAATCGGCTGCCACCATGTACAAGGTGCCCTACCTGTGCGGCGTGCCGGATATGGAGATCGCGCAGAGCCAGCGCTTCGGCCACGGTCTGCGGGCGCTCAAGCAGCGCGCGCGAAGGATCGCCGGGATCGGCGCCCGGATCCGGAGCATCGCCCGCTTGCGCAAGCGCGCGCTGACGCTGAGCCTGGAAAATCGCGAAATCCTCGCGGCTGGAAGGAAGCGTTACCGCCACCCGCTCGCCCGAGGCGATCAGCGTGTCCCGCAGCAGGATGAGGTCGCCCGCCCCCCGGGTCGCTTCGGGCAACCCGGGGCGCGCAATCCGTTCGGGCGCGCCCCGACCGTCGCCATTGGCACCGGCCAGCCGCAGGCGCATCGGCTGGCCGGGAAGGTCGATGAGTGCCGCGCTGGCGGGGATGACAGGCTCGGGCGCGTCGGTTGGTGCCGCTGCGCCCTCGGCGCCGGGTGGAGGGACGGCAAGCCCCTCCGCGTGTATCCCCGGATCGGGCCGCCCGAACGTGATCTGCCGGTGCAGGTCCGACCGGACCAGTGCCCAGCCCCCCGCAACCATTGCAACAATCCCGACGCCAATCAGAGCGGCAACCCGGCGCCGCCGTCTGCGATGGCGTCGACGCTGTGCCGCCAGGCGCGCCGTGCCGAACCGTTCGTCCGCGCCGGTCATCCTGCCCTCGTGCGCGTTTGCTGGCTGGTTTGCGGTGGCAGCATCGCGGCGGTTCCTTGTCGTGTCAACGCAAACCGCCGACCCCACGCCCGGCGCCGCCAATCCCGCGCCCGCTGCTCGCCGCGGGTTGCTGCGGCGCCGGAGCCGCGCGCGGGGTGGGTTGCTGCGCAGGCGCGACACGCTGGGTCGGCTGTGGCGCGGTGCGCGTCGGCGTCGTCTGCGCACGCGGGGCCTGGGCCACAGGGGCCGGCGGGGGACAGATTTCGCCCTCGGTATCGCGGACCACGCGCCAGATCGCGACCGACGGCTCGGGCGAAGACGGCGGCGTCAGCCCGGTGCGGGAATAGAAACTCACCAGCGCCCGCGCCGACCCCGGGCCCCACTGGCCATCGACACGCATCCGGTAGCAGCCGACGCGTTGCAACTCTTCCTGCAGCGCCACCACGATATTGTCGGGGACTTCCTCGGGTTCAACCTCGACCCCGATGATGCGGCGCATCCCGCCTACATGCGGCGTCAGCGCCTGCCCCGGATCAAGCGCGGCCAGGATCAGCATGTCGCTTGCAGGCTGGGCAACAACCCGCGTGGCAACCATGCTCGAAATATCCGGGAAGTCGGTGTCATCCTCGGGCAATTGCAGCGCCCCCGCGCGCGGAAGGGGAAGAGGATCGTCGAGCGGTCGCGTCGCCTCGGGCAGCGCGGCAAGATCGAACGGCGCATCATCGGCAGCAATGGCATCAGCTTCCGTCGCAGGATCCGGACCCGGCTGTGCATCGTCCGCCGTCTCGGTCTCGTCGGTCTGACCCGGCGGTTCCGTGGCCGGGGCCGTTTCGGGAACCTGCGCAGGGTCGGTTGCGGGCTCCGGCATCACCTCGGGTACTTCCGCCACAACCGCAGGGGTATCCTCGGCGGGCACCGCTGCTTCCCGCGCATCTGCGACAGCGTCGATTTCGTCATAAAGCTCAGCGACCACAGGAAACTCTGCGCCGGGGTCCTCGGTCACTGGCGGCGCGTCCGCCGCGTCATCGGGCGTCAAGTCCTCGGGCCGGGCCTCGGGTGTGGTATCCTGCGCCAGCTCAGGGTCCGGAGCGGCGGGGCGCTGATCCAGCGGCACAGTGGAAAATACCGGCAGCTCGGCGGCAGGTTCGGGCGGAGCGGCGGCCAACTCCAGCGGGGCATCTTCCAGCAGGCCGCGCGCCCGGAGTTCGGCATCGATTTCCTCGATGGTGACCTTCATGCCGGTGCTGACAAGGAACTGCACCGCCCACTCGCGCCATTCGCGGTCCTTGCCCACGAACATGTCAAAGTCAACCTCGGCCATGTCGGCATCGGAACTCTGGACCGCGTTGAAATAGAACGGTCGCGTCAGCGAGCTCTGGTCCCACGGAATTTGCCGACCCAGAGTGTTGCGCGACACATCGCTGCGCACGCGGATCATCATGTCGGAAATGCTGATCCCCGGGGCATCCAGATGGGTCAGCAGCGCGGTAGTAAACGGGCTGTTGCCGTCGCGCCCATCAAATGTGATGTTATTGGGCTGCGTGGCGAAGGCCACAAAAGTGTCGGTGCCTGTTTCGGTCTGCGCCAGACCATCACGCGCGGTGCTGCGCAGCGACGGCGGCAGCGGGTTGTTGCGGCACGCGTCAAGCATCACGATCGTCTGGCGCCCGCGCCCCGAAATCTGCGCAATGATCTCGTCAATCCGCAAGGTCTGTGCCTCGATCTCGTCGACCGAGCGCAGGCTGGCCGAGACCGGCGCAAGATAGTTTATCCCGCTCAACTGGAAGGCGTGCCCCGAGAAGTAGAACAGCACCGCGTCCGCCGCATCCGCACGCCGCGCGAACCGGGCCACAGTCTGCGTGAACTGGTCGAAATCGGTATCCAGCAACAGGGTGACCTCGAACCCGAGGTTCTCGACCGCGTTCGCGACCGCGCGGGCGTCGCGCGCTGCGTTCGGCAGAACCTCGGCCTCGGTATAGGCGGAATTGCCGACAATCAGCGCCATGCGCCGGTCCTGCGCCTGCGCCACCCCCGGCTGCGCAAACAGCCACAGGACCACCAGCGCCACCGGACAAACAGCCGACAGCCGCCCCTTGCCCGCAGCGCAGGCCACGGCGCGAACGAAGGTGGGGACTCTGCAGCACAATGCCATGCCTAAGCATAATCGGTGCATGGCGCTGTGACGAGTCATTCCCGCACCCAATGCGCAGTTGTGAAGCCGCAAGCACACGGAAGGCGCACCGCACTGGGATTTGATGACCGCTTTGAAGACAGGTGCCTGAACGCGCAAGTCCGCCTGCGGCAGGGCGTTGCGAGCATTGCACCGCACGGCGTAAACGCACGTCCACCCATTCGCGCCGACGCGATCGGGGATACTGGTCGCCTGCGGTGCGGCGGCGACGGTGCTTTGCGTCAGGCACGGCCCTGGCTTGTTCGCGCAAGCGCAACACTCCGGCAAATTGCTTGTCCGGATCCAGGACTTCGGGGCAGCGCGCCGCCCCTATCCCACACCCGGTTCGGCGGGCACGGCGCGCAGCCGTTCGTCCACCAGGTCGGTCATCTGTTGCAGGCTATAGGGTTTGCCCAGGAAAACGGCGTTGGGAATGCGCATGCCCGTGATCGGCAAGTGGTCTTCGGCATGCCCGGAAACGAAGATGACGCCGATGTCGGGGCGCTGCGCGCGGGCACGCGCAACCCAACCCGGACCATCCTGACCCGGCATCAACACGTCCGACACAAACAGGTCCACCTGAAAACCCGGATCGGCAAGCAGCTCTAGCGCTGCATCTCCACAGTCGGCCTGAATCACGGTGTGGCCGCGCATCTCCAGCGCGCGCGCGGTAAAGGAACGCACCGGTGCCTCGTCCTCGACAAGCAGGATGCGCCCCTTGCGCAGGGCAACCGGTTCGGGCTCGGGCAGCAGGGAAACAGGCTCGCTCCGGGTTTGGGGCGTCATTTCGGCAACGGGTTCAGACGCCTGCGTGACGAAATAAAGAGCAAAGGTCGTCCCGACACCGACGGTACTGTCGACAAAGATGAATCCGCCACTCTGCTTGACAATCCCGTAAACGGTGGACAACCCCAACCCGGTGCCTTCCCCTTGGCGCTTGGTTGTAAAAAACGGCTCGAACACCTTGGGCAGCTTGTCAGGAGGAATGCCGACGCCCTCATCGCGGACCAGAATCACGGTGTATTCCCCGGGAGGAATACGCGCGTTGTCGCGACGTTCCTCATGATGAAGACGCAGCAAGCGGGTTTCGATCCGAATTTCCCCTCCCAGCGGCATCGCATCCCGCGCATTCACCACAAGGTTTATGAGCACCTGTTCGAACTGCTGCCGGTCCGTGCGAATGCAGCCGACCCCGTCACCGTGCACCAGGGTCAGGGTCACGCGCTCACCCAGCAGGCGGTTGAGCAGATGCGCCAGGTCACGCAAGGTATCGCCCAGATCGAGGATCTCGGTTTCCATCCTCTGTTTGCGCGAAAACGCCAGAAGTTGCCGCACAAGGCTGGCCGCGCGGTTGGAGTTTTGCTGAATCTGCATCAGGTCCGGGTAATCCGGGTCAGTCGGGTCCCGGCGCAGCAACAACAGGTCACAATACCCCAGTATCGCGGTCAGCAGGTTGTTGAAATCATGCGCGACCCCCCCGGCAAGCTGCCCGATGGCGTGCATCTTCTGGCTTTGTGTGAACTTGTCCTCAAGCTCCTTGAATTCGGTTGCGTCGCTCAGAACGGCGAACAATGTGGTGTCGCCTTCGAGCGAAACCTTGCGCAAGGTGACTTGCAGAAAATCACTGACGGATGCGCGTGTCGCGCGCAGGACCTCGGTCCGGTTCAGTCCCCGGCCCTGATGCGCCTCAGCGACCCAGTCGGTGACGGGACGGCCCGGTCCGTCCAGCACATCGTCGATGCTGGCCGCCTCGCCCGCGCGCAGGCCAAGCAGGCGCCGCGCCTCGTCATTCGGCGCGCGGATATCACCCTCCGGCCCAAGGCGAATCAGTCCCACAGGAAGGCGGTCGAACTCCCGAACAGCAGCGTCCGGGTCCCCGAGCGTCGCAAGATCGGCGGCATCAAGGAAATAAAGGTCGCTGGCACCGGCAGGCACTTCAAGGCGAAGCTTGGCCATGCCTTCGAACGCAGCAGCCTTGGTGCCGGTGCAGAGCGCAGAACCGCCGACTGTTGCACCCGTATCAGGCCCCACCGCACCGAAACGGCGCAGATAGCTCTGGTTCACGGCTAACGGGTTGCCGTCGCGGTCCAGTCGCAGACGCGGCAGGGCGCCGTCGTCGCCCTGTCCAGCTTCGACCGGCCCCGGGAAAAAGCGCCACAGCACCATGTTTCCGGCGGTTTCGCGCAGGTCCAGCACCTGCCCGCCAGCCCCATCGGGCAGCGCAAGCCGCGCTCGTCCCGTCGCGGCGACCCGGTCCAGAAGCGTGTGCATGGTTTCGGTGGGTTCGGCGCGCCAGTTCTCCAAGCCATCGGCAATCGGGCGGCCCGCCGTCAGCCCGGCCCAGGTCGCGGCGGCCCCGTTGCACCACAGCACGTTCCCATCCGCCGCATCGGTCAGCACCCGCGGCACCGGCTCCGCCTGCAGCACCGGGCGCAGGACGGCCAGTGCAACCCGCCGAGTCCTTGCCGCCTGCCACCGCCCCACAGCAAGCGCCGCGCTCAGAACCAGCAGCGTCCCGCCCGTAGCCAGAAGGATGATCCGCAGCACGTCGCGCCCGTCGCCGCCAGCCAGCGCAATACCCTGCGCCCCCGCCAGCAGCAGCGCCCCCAGAAGCGCGACCAGCAACAGACGCCTGCGATCAGCGCCCGATGACTGCGCGGCAAACCGGGACCAGAACAAAGGATAACCCTGCGATTGCATTGAAGAACGTCTCCGAAGCATTCGGCAGCATCCTCGCGAACAAATGTGAACTCAAGGTTAACGCCGACGGGCAGGCCGCGCTATCCTGGATTGCCGCAGCACGCCTTATTCGCGCCGGAGCAGGGCAACGAAGAACCCGTCCGCGCCATCCAGTGGCGAGTACCGGCGCAGATCGACCATCGCGAACGCTGGTGTCCGCGCCACAAAGGCCGCAACGGCATCGTCATTTTCGGATCGCAGCAGCGAACAGGTCGCATAGGCAAGCCAGCCTCTCTGGCGGACATGTCCCGCGGCGGCGTCCATCACACTGGCTTGCGTGCGCCGCACCGCCGCCAACCCGTCCGCATCAAGCGCCCATTTGCCCGCCGGATCACGCCGCCAGCTGCCCGACCCCGAGCATGGCGCATCGGCAAGCACCAAATCGAACTGACCCTGCGGCTTTTCACTCACCGCAATCCGGACACCGGCCCGGGCCGCGCGGGCGGGGATGTCACGCATCCGGGCCGCTGAAACATCATATGCGCTGACCGAGGCCCCAAGCGCGGCCATCGCCAGCGCCTTGCCCCCGCCCCCGGCGCAGAAATCCAGCACCTGTTGCCCCGGCCGCAGCGGCAGCCCCGCCACGACAGCCTGCGAGGCCGCGTCCTGCAATTCGACCAGTCCCCCGGCGTAAGCGCGGGTCTGGCGCAGGCGGCGGGCGTTGCGGGTGACTTCAAGCGCGGTTTCGGCCAAGGGGTGCGGCGCCGCTTCGACTCCGTCCTCGGCCAGCACCGCCACCGCCCCGGCGCGGTCGGTCCGCGCCACATTCACCCGCAGAAACACAGGTGCGCGGTGGCGCAACGCCTCCATCACCGCCGCGAAATCGGCGCCTAATGAGGCGCGCAGCTCCGGTTCCAGCCAGTCCGGGCAATCGAGCGCTTCAAGCGCACTCAGCGCCACATCGGCGCCCAGATGCGCGCGCTCGGCCAGTGTCAGCGGCGTCGGGGCGTGGCGGCTGCCATCGAACCCGTCGTGATCGCCGCCCTGCCCGCGCACCAGCCCCAGAACCAGCCCGCGCCCGGTGTCAGCCCCGCCCAGCGCCGCGCAGGACCGCTTGCGCCGTAACACGTCATAGACATGATCGCGCACCGCCGCCCGGTCGCCCGACCCAGCATAGCGGCTGGCGCGCGCCCAGTTGGTCAGCGCCGCCTCGGGGGCGGTGCCCGCCTGCAAACGGTCCAGAACCTCGATCGCGGCCTGCAGACGCGCCGCCGGGGTCATGGGCGCCCGGGCTGAAAAGAGTCGGGCGGGATGGAGTACGTCAGCCCGGCGCGCGCCACCGGCGGCGCCATGCCTTCGGAATAAAGCAGCGCATCCCCTACCGCCAGCACGCGGCCCAGCTTGTGCAACCGCGCCTCGGCAATCAGGTCGGCGCCCGCAGCGGGTTTACGCATGAAGTCAATGGCGCAGTTCGTGGTTACCGCCAGCCCCTTCGGCCCGACCATCGCCAGCACCGCCAGATAAATCGCCACATCCGCCAGCGCGAACATTGCCGGGCCAGAGACGGTGCCACCGGGGCGCAGATGGCGCTCATGCGCCAGCAGCCGCACGCGCACCTGCATGGGCGCCACATCCTCGATCACGAAATCATCCGCGACCTGTCGAAATTCAGTCCGCAGGAACTCGCTGAGCGCCTCGCGGTCCATTTTCACGTCCATACCCTTCCCCTTGGCTGCCCGCGCGCCTAGGTTTCACCCAAAGCGCGATGGAGGGCAAGATGAGCGACGACCTGGTGCAATGTGACGTGACGGCGGGGGTGGCGGTGCTGACCCTGAACCGCCCCGGGGCGCTGAACGCGCTGTCGGATGCCCTGCTGGCGGCGCTCAAGGCGCGGCTGGAGGCATTGGCCACGGACCCCGAAGCGCGGGTGATCATCCTGCGCGGCGCGGGCAAGGCCTTCTGTGCGGGCCATGACCTCAAGGAAATGCAGGCCGGGCGGGCGGCGTCGGACAACGGCGCGGCCTATTTCGCGGACCTGTTTTCGCGCTGCTCCGACATCATGCAGTTGATCCCCGCCCTGCCCCAGCCCGTGATCGCTCAGGTCCACGGCATCGCCACCGCCGCCGGATGCCAGCTTGTGGCCAGCTGCGACATGGCCGTGGCCGCCACCGGCACGCGCTTCGGGGTCAACGGGGTGAACATCGGGTTGTTCTGCTCCACGCCGATGGTCGCGCTGTCGCGCAACATCCCCCGCAAACAGGCGTTCGAGTTGCTGACCACCGGCGCCTTCATCGATGCCGACCGCGCAGCCGCGCTCGGGCTGGTCAACCGCGTGGTCGCGCCTGAAGCACTGGAGGCCGAAACCCGCGCCCTGGCCGACACGGTCGCTGCCAAGCTGGGCGCGGCGGTGCGCATCGGCAAACGCGGCTTCTACGACCAGATCGACATGACCCTGGCCGACGCCTATGCCCATACCGGCGCGATCATGGTGGAAAACATGCTGCTGCGCGATACCGACGAAGGCATCAATGCCTTCATCGAAAAGCGCAAGCCCGACTGGGCCGCCGAATAACTGGCCCACAGAGCAACCCGGCAAAAGGAGGACTCCATGGCCGCCACACCCCCCGTCTGCGATTTCGGCTGGCAGGCACCCGGCTTCACCCTGCCCGGCACCGATGACCAGACCTACAGCCTCGCGCAGATCGCCGGGCCGAAGGGCACGCTGGTGATGTTCATCTGCAACCATTGTCCCTATGTGCTGGCGGTTCTGGACCGGATCATCCGCGACGCGCACGACCTGAAACCGCTGGGCATCGGCGTGGCCGCGATCTGCTCCAACGATGCCACGGTGCAACCCACCGACAGCTTCCCCGAAATGCAGCGCCTTGCTGCCGAACGCGGGCTGCCCTTTCCTTATCTGCATGACGAAACCCAGGCCGTGGCGCGCGCCTGGGGGGCGGCCTGCACACCGGATTTTTTCGGCTTCAACGCCGATGGGGCCTTGCAATACCGCGGGCGGCTCGATGCCTCGGGCAGCCGTCCCGCCGCCCCCGATGCCCGGCGCGAATTGTTCGAGGCCATGTCCCTGATCGCAGCCACCGGCGAAGGCCCGCGCGAGCAGACCGCCTCGATGGGCTGCTCCATCAAATGGCGCGCCGCCTGATCTGGGCGCCGCAACACCCGTCCTTCCGGCCATCATCTGTGCCCAAATATCCCGGGGGGGGACGCGCCCGGAACGGGCGCGGGGGGCAGCGCGCCCCGCCCGGCCCTTGCGTCACGGCGCAGGCCCG
>SKKS01000337.1 GCA_007123625.1 Paracoccaceae bacterium | reverse complement strand
CATCAGCAGCAGGGCAACCAGGAACGAGAAGATGCCCAGAGCCTCGGCAAATGCGATGCCGATGAACAGGAACGCCGTCTGGCCAGCAGCGGCCGAAGGGTTGCGCAGCGCGCCGGCCAGGTAGTTGCCGGCCACGTGGCCCACACCGATCCCCGCGCCACCCATGCCGAGACATGCGAGACCGGCACCGATGTATGCGCCCATTTGTACGAGTTCGCCTTCCATGATCGTTTCTCCTTACGTTGGAAGTGATTGATTCTGTGTCCGACCGGGCGCCCGCGTCAGTGGGCGGGGTGCAGCGCGTCCTTGAGGTACACGCAGGTCAGAATGGTAAAGACATAGGCCTGGATCACCGCGACCAGCAATTCCAGCGCATAGAGCGCGGTCACTGCAAGCACCGGCAAAAAGAAGGCCGCGCCAAGCGCTGCGGCGAAACCCGCGAACACCTTGGCCACTGCGTGCCCGGCCATCATGGCCCCGGCAAGACGAATGGAATGACTGACCGGGCGCACGAAGTACGAGATCACCTCGATCAGCGCAAGCACGGGACGCAGCGCCAGCGGCGCACTGTCAACCCAGAACAGTTTCAGGAATTTCGTACCGTTCAGGATGAACCCCAGCGCCGTCACCGAAATGAACACTGTCAGGGCCAGCACTGCGGTCACCGCAATGTGCGACGTGGTGGTGAACGCGAACGGGATCAGCCCAAGCAGGTTCGCGAACAGCACGAACATGAACACGGTCATGATATAAGGAAAGAAACGCACCGCGTCGCGGCCGGCCACATCCTCGACCATCTTGTAGATGAAGCTGTAGGCAAGCTCGGCCACCGACTGCGCCCGTGTCGGCACGACAGCGCGCCCGCGCGCGCCGTAAACCATGACCGCCGTCGCCGCCAGAACCGTCAGCGCCATCCACAGCGTGACATTGGTGGGTGTGTACCAGCTCACGACATCGCCGCCGAACAGCGGCTTCACGATGAACTGGTCCATAGGCCTGATGACAATGCCGTTCTCAGCCACGGGTGTCGTCCCCTCGTTCCGCAGCGGTCTTTGCCGCGCCTGTGTTTCTGTCCTGAAGCTCGCGGGCGGTGCGCATCATCGTGCTGACCCCTGCCGCAAACCCCAGCAATGTAAACAGCACCAGAAGCCAGGGGCGTGTGCCAAGCAACACATCAAGCCCGTATCCGATGCCGAAACCGATGCCGAGTCCCGCCACCAGTTCTATCACCATCCGCCAGGCTGCATTCGCAAGCCTGTGGTGGTCCTCCTTCGCGGGAGGCGGTTCCTGCGCGGTCTTGAGCTTTGCGATCTTTTCTTCCAGCGCCTTGAGCCGCTGGAGATCGCGTTCCTCTGCCATGCCGGCTCCCGTCTGCCCCCCATCTGGAAGCTGCGCGGAAGCTAGGCGCGGGCGGGCACAGAGTCAAGCGTGAAGAGCAGGCGCACGAAGCCATCAACATACTGTAAGTTATATGTTTTGTAAATTTGCCGCACCGCCGCATCGCGTCATCAGGCAACCATGCTCGCCAACAGCATATTCAACCTTTCGGTTGACCTTTGGGTCGCGGCGCGCAAGATCCGGGCATGACGCACCCGCTCGATCAGGTTTTCATGGCGCTTGCCGATCCCACGCGGCGGATGATCCTGTCGATGCTGCTTGAAGACGATATGGCGGTGACCGATGTGGCCGACCCGTTCGACATGTCGCTGGCCGCGATTTCGAAGCACCTGAGTGTGCTGGCAGCGGCGGGCCTTATCAGCCAGGAAAAGCGCGGGCGGGTGAAATGGTGCAAGCTCGAACCCGACGCCCTGCGCGATGCCAGCGTCTGGATGCAGGCCTTCGGACAGTTCGAACCGGTGCACCTCGATGCGTTCGAGCGGTTCCTGGCGGCAGAGCTGAACGCGCCGGACATGCCTGGCCCGTCGAACGGGGACACTGACCACTGAGCGCACCCACGAAACACGAACAAGCGCGGCGCGCGCCTTGCCGGGCCTGGAAGGATGGATGGGCACGCGCCGCAAGTGCGCGCGCCGCATCGTCAACGGATCAGAACAGCACCGAAGGCAGCCACAACACCAGCCCGGGGAAGATGAACAGCAGCGCGATTGCTGTGATCTGCAACATCACGAACGGCACCGCCCCGCGATAGATCATCCCCGTGGAAACATTGTTCGGCGCCACCCCGCGCAAGTAGAACAACGCAAACCCGAACGGCGGTGTCAGAAACGAGGTCTGCAGGTTGACCCCGATCATGACCCCCAGCCAAACCGGATCGACACCCAGAAGCAGCAGTGTCGGCGCCGTGATGGGCAGCACGATGAAGATGATCTCGAACGTGTCCAGGATGAAGCCCAGAATGAACATGATGAACATGACCACGATCATCGCCCCCATTGCACCGCCGGGCATCGAGGTCAGAAACTCGCGCACCAGGTTGTCTCCGCCCATCTGGCGGAACACGATGGCAAAGACCGAAGCCCCGAACAGGATTATGAAGATCATCGAGGTGATGACCGCCGTACGCCGCGCCACCTCGACGAACACGCCGAGCGACAACCGCCAGCGCAGCGCTGCCAGCAGCGTGGCGCCGACGGCGCCGACCGATGCGGCTTCGGTCGGGGTAGCGATCCCGCCCAGAATAGAGCCCAGAACAGCGGTAATCAGCAGCAGCGGCGGCACCAGCGCGGTGATGATCTCTTTCCACAGACCCTTCTTCTCCTCGGGCGGGATCGGAGTTGCGGGGCAGCTTTCAGGATCGAAAATCGCCTTGTAGATGATGAACAGGATATAAAGCGCGACCATCAGCAAGCCGGGAATGAACGCCCCGGCGAACAGATCGCCCACCGAAACCGTCTTGGGCGCGAAGTTGCCAAGGCTCATCTGCGTCTGGCTGTGCATCCCGGCGATCATGTCACCCATGAAGATCAGCACGGTCGAGGGTGGAATGATCTG
>SKKS01000304.1 GCA_007123625.1 Paracoccaceae bacterium | reverse complement strand
GCGCCAGTTCATGCCCAAGGGCACAAACCTCGACGATGCCAGCCAAACCTGGCTCAACGATGTAGCAGCGCTGCTGAACAACCGCCCGAGGAAAACCCTCGGCTGGCGAACCCCCGCCGAAACCATGGCCGACGAAATCGCGGCCTTCAAATCAACCGTTGCACTTGAAGTTGGAATCTAAGCATTGAGCAACTTTGCCTCCAGGTCAAGTGGGTGCCTTGATTGTTCGCGGTTTTCGCTGATGTCGCCGAGGTAGCGCGCTGTTTGAAGTCAAGCGCCCCGAACGAGGCCGCGAGGTCAACCGTTCTCGTTCCAGAGCACGCTTGACCTCGCGCAGGCGCGCGGTTTCGTGCGGCAGAGGTCGAGCGGCGGTGTCACCTTCGGCCTTTTTGAGTTTTTTGCAACCTACCGGACAGACCTTTCGCGCCGGTTTGGTGGTGTTTGGGGCTTGGCCACGATCACGCGCACGGCGGAGGCGCTCGAAGATAGCGAATGGGAGCAAAGACCGCGCGTACCGTCGCTCCCGAGGGTCGGTTTCAGAATGGTCTGATTGATTACAGCCACTTGCGATGAGTAGGGTGATGCGCCGGATTTGGGCGATCAGCACCCAGGCTTCGGCGCTCTCGTTGGATTTTCCCCAATCCTGCGCCAGACGTCGGCACCTGCCAAGCCATGCGAAGGTGCGCGCGACCACCCATCTTCAGGTAGTGCAAAGCGACGTCAATCTGAGTGCAAAAGTCGATTCTTCTGGCATGCTCGCGCAACGGTGCCACGGTCACGCCTGGACGAGGGACTGTTTTCGGCTGAGTACGCTGGTCAATCTGGTCTGCTCCCTCTGCGTCGGCGACGGTGCCCTGCCAATTTCGCGGTGACAAGGGGGAATGGACCGAATGAATGGTCCATTGTGGACACCGGGCAGAACAAGGCCGCCAGTTGCCAGAGGCGTGCCGGTTTGCACAGTCAGACTGCACGCATCAGCATGCCGTAGAGGTCGCGGGGATCATCCGGATCGGCGAGCAGGTCAAGATCTGTGTAGTGGCCAGTCGCTGCAAGCTGGTCACGCACATAGCGCAGCGCCGAGAAGTCCTCGGTGGCGAAGCCGACTGAATCGAACAGCGTGATCTGCGCCTCGTCCTTCCGCCCCGGGACCTTGCCCGCGATCACCTGCCAAAGCTCGATCACCGGATGCTCGCGGCCGAGTTGCTGGATCTCGCCCTCGATCCGGGTCTGTGGCGGGTACTCGACGAAAATCTCGGAGCGCAGCAGGATGTCGCGGTGCAGTTCGGTCTTGCCCGGGCAGTCGCCGCCGATCGCGTTGATATGCACGCCTGCGCCCACCATGTTGTCGGTCAGGATCGTCGCATACTGCTTGTCGGCGGTGCATGTGGTGATGATCTGCGCCCCCTCGATCGCCGCCTGTGCCGAGCGGCAACTGACCACGGACAGCCCTGATCCTGCCAGGTTACGCGCGCTTTTCGCCGTCGCCCCCGGGGCGATGTCATAAAGCTGCACGGTGTCGATGCCGCAGAACGCCTTGAAGGCCAGCGCCTGGAACTCGCATTGCGCGCCATTGCCGATAATGGCCATCACCCGCGCGCCTTTTGGCGCCAGATGCTTCGCCGCCACCGCCGAGACTGCCGCAGTGCGCAGCGCCGTCAGCATGGTCATCTCGGACAGCATCAATGGATATCCCGTAGCCACATCGGCCAACACGCCGAAGGCGGTCACGGTCTGTCGGCCCTCGCGGCTGTTCTTCGGATGGCCGTTCACGTATTTGAACCCATAGGCGGCACCGTCTGAGGTCGGCATCAACTCTATCACCCCCTCGGCGCTGTGGCTGGCAACGCGCGGTGTCTTGTCGAACAGATCCCAGCGGCGGAAATCCTCGGTGATGTAATCGGCAAGCTCGGTCAGGAACCGCTCCAGGCCGATGGTATGTACCAGCTTCATCATGTGGTCCACGCTGACAAAGGGCACCAGGTTCAGCGAGTTGTTCAGGGCAAGCAGCGGGGTGCGTTTCATTTCAGAAGCTCCGGGTCGGGCGGTCCATCACGCGGCGGCCCATCAGGCTTGCCACCAGATCGACCATCAGTGTCGCGGTCCGCCCGCGCTCGTCGAGGAAGGGGTTCAACTCCACCAGGTCGAGGCTCGTCACCAGCCCGGTGTCGTGCAGCATCTCCATCACCAGATGCGCCTCGCGAAAGGTGGCACCGCCCGGCACTGTGGTGCCGACTGCCGGCGCGATGCCGGGTTCGAGGAAATCCACATCAAGGCTGACATGCAGCAAACCGCCCGCCGCCTCGACGCGCGCGAGAAAGGCGCGCAACGGCGCGGCGATGCCGTGCTCGTCGATCGCGCGCATGTCATGCACCGTCACCCCCGCCGCAGAAAGCGCCCTCCGCTCGGCGGGATCAACGCTGCGAATACCGATCATGCAGACGTTCTGCGGATCCACCCTGGCGGCGAGGTCGGGAAAATAACCCTGGAACCCGGGCTGACCCACTGCATAGGCAACCGGCGTGCCGTGCAGGTTGCCGGTCGTCGTAGTGTCGAGCGTGTGGAAATCCGGGTGCGCATCCAGCCAGAGCAGGAACAGGGGCCGACCCGCTTCGACTGCGCGCCGGGCGACCCCTGCGACGGTTCCGGCCGACAGGCTGTGGTCCCCGCCCAGAAACACCGGCATCGCCCCGTCCGAGGCCGCATAGGCCGCCTCGGCCAGCGCCTCGGTCCAGGCCGAGACCTCGGGCAGCGCCTTCAGTATCGTGTTGCCATGCACCATCGGCCGTGGCGCAATCGGCGTCACGTTCCCCAGATCGCTGACCTCGTGGCCCAGCTCGGCGATCGCCGCATGGATCCCCGCGGTGCGCAGCGCGCTCGGCCCCATCTCGCAGCCAAGCCGCCCCGCGCCGTCCTGCACGGGCGCGCCCACCAATCTGCAATACATCTCGATCTCCGACTGCCGCTACTTTTTGCGACAATCTCACTGCGATCTGGCGAAATGGAGAGTACTGATTGGCAGAAACGCTTATTGCGCTTATCATATCGGTCAATGTCATCACCGTTTCGGATCATTGATGGATTCCCTCGACCAGCGACTCGTTACCTTTCTGCGCCATGACGCTCGGCGCAGTATCTCCGATCTCGCGGTGGAACTCGGTGTCAGCCGCGCCACGGTGCGCAGCCGGATAGAGCGGCTGCAACGCGCGGGCGAGATCCTTGGCTACACCGTGATCCTGAAAGCGGACGCGGTGGAGCTGCCGGTGCGCGGCATCATGCTGATCCAGATCGAGGGCCATGCCACCGCCCGGGTGATCCGCGTGCTCGGCGGCTTTCCCGAAGTTTCGACCATCCATACTACCAACGGGCGCTGGGATCTGATCGTGGAACTCGGTGCCGCCAGCCTGACCGAACTTGACGCCGTGCTCGGCCGCATCCGCCAGATCCCCGGGATCACCAACAGCGAGACGAACCTGTTGCTGGCTACCCCTCGCAGCACCAGGGCCCGGCTGTAACCGGGGCAGACCCTCTGCCCGGAGATCGCGCTGGTGCCGCCCTGAATGATCAGAAAGAACCGCAGCGACAGGTACGAACGGCCGGTTCGGTGATGCTGCGTCGGGGCGCGTTATCGGGTGATGACCGTCCACAAAGGTGGGCTGTCTCGCTCTCTATGCTATGCCAACTGTTGGCTCCAGACAGCGGGGCAGCACCGAGCGTGGGCGGAGCATGTCCCGGCTGGGGACAATGCGGCCATTGGTTCTGCCGCTCTGCATTCCTGGTCGAAACAGCGGCGCAGCCCCGTTCATCAGGTGGGACTGCGCCGGTTTTTCAGGGCTCCAGCAAGAGCGCCACGCGCATCAGTTCGGCCAAACTGTCGATCGGACGGCCCAGCGGCTGGACGCCGTCGCGTGGATGCCAGCGCCCTTGGTCAGAGCCGGGAGTGGCCAAAACACTGCCGGGGCTGTGCTTGATCAGCCCGACCAGTACCTCTGACACCAGGCGCGACCCGAGCGATCCGAGGCGCCCGTGCCCGGGATCTTCAGGCTGCATCTGCGACGTCTCGAATTCGGCTTCTGCCAAGACATAGAACCACAGCGGTGTCGCCTCCTGGAACCCGTTGGCCACGACATGCTCGCCCAGCGGGCCGACTGCCAACTGTTCCGCCGACAGACGTGGCAGGACGATGCCCTGCCTCTCCAGTCCGTCCAGACAGGCCTGTGCCGTGGGCAGGTTCAGCCGGTGCCCGCGCCGGAGGTTGCGCCGCGCCAGATGTTTGAGCACCTTGTGCATCCCCGCTTCGGCGTTGACCATGTCGCCCAGCGGCGGGGTCAGATGGGTGTCGATTGGCTCGGCATTGCGGAGGGGGACGCTGCCGTCGAGGTTCATCAGCCGGTCCATCTCGACTACCTTATTCGAGGGCAGGCGATCGCCGGCACCCGCCATCGGATTGTCGCCATTGCCGGTGAACTGGAACAGCTGGTTCAGAGTGGCGAAGGAACGAAGCTGCGTGAATCCCGGAACCGCCTCCCCGAAATGCCGGTTCCAGTCGTAGCCGCCCCGGATCATGCTGTGGCCGAACCGGAATGCGGCGACCGAGAATTCAAGCGGCAGCGGCAGCAGCCCCGGGCGCGGCGGCGGGTTGGCGGTCAGGAACTGGTCATAGAGCGGGGCGCCGTCAGTGATTACCTCCGTGACGATCCCGGGATTGCAGATGGCCGGCAGGAACTCGTGCAGGATGAGCCACTGATAGGTCAGAATCACCTGCTCGCGCGCCCAGTCGAACAGCGAGTCAGGGTTCAGACCAGCCTGCCCGGCCAGATGGGCGTGGTCCACGATGCGATTGTGAAACCGCGCCATGGCCATGTGGAACTGCGCCACGGCCAGGTTCTCGTCGTTGCGCGGATCACCGATCATCGCGCGGGCCCGCCGGGGGCTGCCGTCGGGGCCGAAGAAGCGGTCGCGCAGATCTTCGGGCAGATTGGCGATCTCGTCCGGGGTCAGAAACGGATCGGGATCGTCAATCAGCCGTCCGAATCGCAAAAGGTCGCGCGCCGGATCGGTCGGCAGCGGAGGTGTCAAGTCCGCGCCCAGGTCGATGGCTGTGCCCATCCTCAGCTTGGCGCGCAACCGCGGGTGGCGCAGGGCGGCGGTGAATTTTGCCGCCACTGTCCCTTGCAGGGCCCCGCCTCCGTAGAGACTGTCGAGGTCCAGCGCTCCGCTGCGCAGGTTGAACAGGCTTCCCGCCACGGTCATGCGATCTGCCGGGGACAGGTCGGGACGGTCGATCACCGACAGCCCGACCTCGGCATCCGAGCCCGCGGTGATGTCATGGTCGATGAACTGCCCCCAGTAGGTGACTACCGCCGCCATCGGGCCGCTGCGCGGGGGGCCTGGCAGTTGTTCCACCATCGCATCGGCCAGCGCATCCAGACGAGCGATGGTATCGGGCTGATGCGGCGAGGCCGGGGCATCCGCGAAGAAGTAGTTGAACGGCCCCAGATGACTGCGCAAGTCGGTCGGGTAGTACTCCGACTTCGCGAAACCGCAGGCGCTGGCCAGGCTGGGGGCGCGGAGCGGGCCGGGGTCGGTCCCGGCGGGGGTGTTCACGGCGCGACCGCCGTGACCGGACAGGAACAGCATGGTGTGATCTCCTGGTGTCAAAGGTCGCCGGACAGCTTCCGGCAACTCGCAGCCTGGCAACAGGGCCGTGATTTCTCCGTGACAGCGAGACCGAGCATCGCTACCTTTGTCCCATGCAAGTGGTGAACATTCGGACGGGGCGCGCGTTTGAAGCACTCTCATCAAGGCCTTACCTTCGTGATGCGCGGCACCTTTCGAGTGGTTGGGCCCGATGGTGTTGACCGCACCCCGCCGGGGCAAAAGGAACGCGCGCTTCTGGCTTTGCTGGCATTCTCGCCTGATCGCCGTCGCAGTCGCATATGGCTGCGTGACAAGCTTTGGAGCGCCAGCGCATCCGCTGCAGCCGCTACCTCGCTGCGTCAATCGCTGGCCAAGCTCAAACATGCGCTTGGCCCCATGCGCGACAGCCTCGGGGCTGACAGATTGAACCTGTGGCTACAGCCAGATGTCGAACTGGTTACCCGCCCGGATCTTGTCGGTCAGGCAGAATTGCTCGAGGACGTTTCGGTCAACGATCCTGAATTCGATGACTGGTTGCGCGATCTGCGGTTGGCCGAGCGTGCCCCCGGCGCGCCTGTCATGGCTTCGCCGATACCGGATCCGGTCGCGATCGAGGTGCGCATCGACACCCGGGTGGTGACGTCAGACGCCGAAACCCGGCCAGATGCCGGCAGTTTCGGCCGCATGTTGGCCGATGCAATGGCGCAGCGGTTCTACGCGCTGGGCGAGGGGTCGGTCCTCGTCATCGAGGGTGGCCCGGATGTCCCGCCTGGCCCCGGCAGCCCCGCAGGCCAAGGGCGGCGCGTGCTGTCGATGTCGGTGGAAAGCTCTGTCTCGGCGGGACGCTGGAACCTGCATCTGCGCAGCGTCCTGGCAGAGAATCGACAGTTCCTTTGGTCCGGGCGGCTGTCGGTGCCTGCGGAAGCGGGCAGATGCGACGCGCAGGGCGATGTGGGGGCGTTCCTGAACCAGGCGACCACCGGCATCCTTAGCCGACTGGAGCGGGTCTCGCCCGGCAGTCGCAACCCCTTCGTGGCTCTGCAACGAGCCGCCCGACGTCTTTTCACGGGAGAGCTGGCCGAAATAGACCTTGCGCTTACCGAACTCGCGGCGCTCGAGACCAGCCCTGCCGGGCCCTTGGCACAGGCTTGGCTTGGCTTCGCACTGATGACCCGGATTCTCGAAGTGGCAAGCCCTGATGAGGACTTGCGCGCCGCGGCACTGGACCACGCCGCCCGTGCCATACGGCTGGCGCCTGGCAACGCGCTGGTCCTGGCGCTGGCCGCACAGGTCGAACTCAAGCTTGGCAGCGATCCCGAGCGTGGTGTGTATCTGGCGCGGTTGGGCCGGGTGGCAGACGACTCCGATCCCTATGCCATGCTTGCCGTCAGTCAGGCCGAACTTCTGGACGCCCGCACCGATGCTTCGTTGCAAGCCGCCGATTGGGCACGGCGGGCGGCGCGCGGCATGCTGAACGAGAATTTCTGGGATCTCCAGCTCGCGCTTGCCCGGCTGGCCCAGGGTGACACCGTCGCGGCTCGGACGCTGGCAGCAGAGGCGCGCACCAAGGCGCCCCGCTATCGACCGGCACTGCGCTATCTGATCGCCCTGGACGCTATCGCAGACAACAGGGCTTCGATGGCGCGCCATGTGACCGCGCTTCGGCTGCTCGAGCCCGGTTTCGCCCCCGACGACCTTGTCCATCCCGAATATCCGGTCGCCACGTTGCGCCGTGTTGGTCTGATCGAGGCTCTCGCCGCTGCTTTGAACTGACAGCCATCCCGCGTCATCGCGGCTTCAGCCACCTGCAAGTGCGTGGACATGAAGGGCTGCGGCGACCGAGGTGCCCGAGACCCGATAAAGCCGTGCACCGCCGCCGCCGAGGGCCAGAGTGCCGCGACCCGGTCCCTCGGCATCGACCAGCATTGCTGCCGCCTCGGTTCGCTGGCCATCGGAGAACCGACCGCTGTAGTTTGCCCGCCGCGCGTCACCACCCGGCCAAGCCCGTTCAAGCGCCCCGACCGCAACCACGCCCACGCCATCCTGCGCCGAGGCCAGCGCCGAAGCCGTGCCGACACGCGCATGCCCTGACCCCGACTGCCCCCGTCCGACAGGGGGAATCGCGCCTGCCAGATGTAGCGCGGCCTGCCGGAAGGGGGCCTCGCGGCGGTCCGACAGCGGCCGGTCGTCGCGCAACAACCAGGCGTCACAGGTGCGGGTGCGACTGTCTGCACCGTCAAGCGCCACTGTCCACGATCCCGGCTGCACCACTGCCGGCCCGGCTGCGGTTCCATTCAGGGTAATTCGTATGCGCGCCGACCCCTCCGACCCCGGACGGCTCCAGATCAGGCCTATCAGCCTTCCGGCACTGAGCACTTGGGCGAGGCGCGGCTCTGGCCCAAGTTCCAGCCGGACCTCCGCGCCACCGGGTTCGGTGAGCACCAGCGCCGACGGCGAGCCCGCCGGAAACAGATCAAGCGTGTTTGCAGAATGGTCGTCTGGCGGCAGAGTCCAAACCATGGGACCTTCTACATCAAGCAGGACGCAAGGTTCCGCACCATGATTCCCCATCGGCAGGACCAGCTTCACCCGGCCGAAGGCCGGATCGTCCAGCACGGCACGCAGCGCCTTCACCCCCGGGCGGCTCCCGTCGCGCGGCCCGCCGGTAAAGGCGAACCCCGCAAGGATCAGCAACTGCGTGTCCGAACCCGCCAAAGGATGCCTCATCATCATCGACACAAGGGTACGGATCGCCGGTGCAATCACCGCCTCAAGCGTCCCTCCTGTCGAATCCTCCAGAACCGCGCGCGGCAATTCCAGCCCGAACAGCGGTACATTGGGCGGCGCCGCCAGTTCGGCCATCGCGGTGCCGTGCCAGAATGGCGCGCCCCCCAGCGGCCCGTCGCCGTGAATTGAGCGGGGAAACTGCGCGCGCAATTCAGCCCGTATCGCCACTTCACCCCCCGGCAACTGCACCAGTTGCGCAAGTGCAGCGCCGTCCAGTTCCTCAGGTTCGAGCGCGGAACCGCCGCCAGCGGCATCCGGCTCGAAGTTCAGGAACGCGATCCCCGCGAAGCCACTGTCCGGCAAGCTGCGGAACCGCGGATTCCAGAACGCAAAGCCGAGGTCGATAACCCCGATGATGGCTTTTTGCAGCGTCTTCTCCCGCTGCGCCGTCGGCACTGACGCCGCGCGCGTTCCCGACTGGGACATGGGTGGGCCAAAAAGCAGCCCCGCCCGGTCATGCACCGGCAATTCGAAGTCGCCGCTCAGCAAACGGTCGGCGCGAACAGAAGCCAATACTGCGCCCGTTGCGGCCTCGATCACCGGCAGGAACTGATCGGACCGGGGAGTCAGCGCATAGGGAAGCGCAACGGGCAGGAAATTGTCCGGCAGGACGGAGGGTACCGGCAGCGGCTCGAAGGACAGCGCCATCACAACCCCCCGCCGCCGACCGCTGCCAGTTCCGCCGCCATCTCGGCCCGCATCAGCGCCAGCACCCCGTTCGGGATCGGCGCGGGCGGGGTGATGACCGGCAAGTCGGGTATGGCAGCTACCAGTCCGTCAGCATCTGCGACCCGGTGCACCCGCGGCTCCGGCGCCGCCGTCCCCAGCAGCCGGTGTGCGTACAGTTGCCCCAGTGCGTCGCCCAGCGCCATTCCGGCAGGTCCGTCGGCAGGGAAATGCACGCCGGCAACCACCCGGTTCTCGGATATCCGGGCCGCGATATGCGCCAGCGACGCAGCCGCGCCCGGGAACAGCTGCGCCAGCAAGACCGCCAGCGCGCGCGCTTCGGCCGCATGGCCCGAGGGCATGGCGCTATGCGCAGGAGTCTGGATCACAGGGGCGATGTCGGCGCCGTGGATATGCGGCCGCGGAACCGACAAAAGGAACTTCACCGCGAACTCGATCCGCGCCACCGCAGCATTTACCGCGGCCACGGCCTCGGTCACGGCCTCGGCGCGACCGCCCACCAGTGGCACGGCAAGGCCCATGAAGCTGACCAGGTCTGTTACTTGGGTCAGGATCTCGGCCATCCGTTCGCGCCGGAGCCCTTTCATGTTCCGGACGGCATCGATCTGAGCGGTCCAGAACGCGGCATCCACGCCATGCATGTCGATCGTCACCAGCTCTGCACCGTCCAGTTGCACCACAGCGCTGTTTCGATCCCCCGCGACAGTCAGGCCCCTGGTCAAGTCAGCAACCAGCAGTTCATGCCGGTGGCGGCGGTTGAGCACCTGCCAGGCGGCGATCGGCGAGGGAGCGATCACCCCCGTATCGCACAGGGCATCGCCCGACTGCAGCGTGATACCGAGATCGTCCAGCGCGGCCGACAGCAATGGCGTGCTGACGCCGCCCGAATGCGCAAGTTCGCCGCCGCGGGAGTGGTTGGAATGGTTCGAATGATTCGAGTGATTGGAGTGATTCGAGTGGTTGGCCCAGGTCATTTCGTGTCCCTTCCCTGTCGTTGCCGATCCAGCCCGCCGCCCGACCGACGAACGGATCAAGCACACCATGCCCGCACGAGACGGGTCAACGGGGAGCGATCACGCAGAAATCACGCTCCTGCAACGAGGATTAATCGGTCAGACCGAACAGATGCGGTGGATGCCCCACCGAACGGCATCTCTTGTGCCATGATGGTTTCATCGGAACCGAGCGGAGGGCACATCGATGACAACACCGATCAGCAGGCCATCGGGCGACTTCCTGGCCGACCTGCCAGCACGATCTGCCGGGAGCTGGCGCGCGCAAGCTGATCGAGCAGGCGATCGGGGCGCTGGCGAAGACAGGATCACTTTCACGCCCAGCATCCTGTCGCGCTACCTGCGCAAGACGAAATCGGTCGCGGAGCTGGGATGCATTCGTCCTTCGCGATCCGCGCGTAGGTGACGAAACCCTCGGTGCAGAGCACCGCATCGGGTGTGATCACGGGCCACAGCGCGGGGGGGGCATGCCCTTCATCTGACCCCTGCGCGCGCCGGGGGAAACCGCGCCCGTGCTGGTGCCCGTGCTGGCGCTGGCGGAAACCATCGGTTAACCTGATCGCGGCAGGCTTTTTTTGCAGCAGGCTGTATTTTTCTGCAGGCTGGCGCCACCCGGGGGACGCATGGGCAATCATCTGTTTTACGGCGACAATCTGGCCGTGCTGCGCGAGTCCATCGCGGATGAAAGCGTGGACCTGATCTATCTGGACCCGCCGTTCAATTCGAATGCCTCCTACAACGTGCTGTTCAAGGGGCCGCAGGGCAATGAGAGCGCCGCGCAGATCGAGGCGTTCGACGACACCTGGCACTGGACGGATTCGGCCGAGGAGGCGTTTGGCGAGGTGCTGCGCTCGGGCAACGGCAACGCGGCGGAAATGCTGCGGGCGATGCGGTCGTTTCTGGGCGAGAATGACATGATGGCCTATCTGGCCATGATGGCGGTGCGGCTGCTGGAACTGCACCGGGTG
>SKKS01000259.1 GCA_007123625.1 Paracoccaceae bacterium | reverse complement strand
GTTGCGGGCCTATGACACCTTCGGTCGGCTTGGGGGCGAGGAGTTCGGCATCATCGTCGGCCTGCCGCTGGCCGGAGCGCTGGATGTGGCCGAACGCGCCCGCAGCGCCATCGCGCGCGCGGTCGTGCCGGGGCATCCGTCCCTCGAGGTCACGGCTTCGTTCGGGGTGGCCGAGTGGACGCCCGAGTGTGCGGGTGCCGAGGTCCTGCTTCAGGCGGCGGATGCGCAGCTTTACCTGGCCAAGCAGACCGGTCGCAACCGGGTGCAAAGCGCCCTTGGGCCGCGACCACTCACGCTTGTCGGCTGATCACGGATCCGGCACTGGTCCGCGATCCTGCGCGCGAATGTGTCGCTCAGGCCATTTTGGGGCTTTGATTGCCCTTCAATAATTCATAGATGAATGTCTGAGCGCAGCAGCGGGTGGCAAGGGCCCCCTCAGGGAGAGAATGATGCTCAATAATATCGGCCCGGCAGGGCTTATCATCATCGCGGTCGTGGTCCTGGTACTGTTTGGGCGCGGCAAGATCAGTTCGCTCATGGGCGAGGTCGGCAAGGGGATCACTGCCTTCAAGAAGGGCGTTAAGGATACCACTGAAGAGATCGAGGACCAGACCCGCGAGAATGGCGAGATCGCGCGCGACGTGACCCCGAAAGAAGAAAAAGACAGGGTCTGAACCGGACGGATGGCGTGTTGCCATGCATCTAGGCGTGGCCAGAAGGAACGGACGGCATGTTTGACATCGGCTGGACCGAGCTTCTTGTGGTGGGGGTCGTGGCGCTGATTGTCGTCGGGCCAAAGGACCTGCCGAAGATGTTCCGCGCGCTGGGCCAGTTCACGGCCAAGGCGCGCAACATGGCGCGCGAATTCCAGCGCGCGATGGATGCGGCGGCCGACGAGACCGGGGTCAAGGACGTGGCGAGCGACCTGCGCAAGGCGACCTCGGCGCAGGAAATGGGCCTCGATGAGTTGCGCGACCTGAATCGCCCTGAAAAGTGGGCGCCGAAGGGCAAGCGCAGCGCCGGGACCGCTAAAGATACTCCCAGCACTGCGGCCGCTTCCGACCCGTCCGCAGATCCCGCGGGCGAGGCCGCCGCCGACAGCGAGCTTGATGTCGTCGCGCGCGAGATGGACCGCCTGCGCGCCGAACGTGCCGAAGCCCGCTCACGCCCGCCTGGCGTGACGGCGGAACCGCCCGATCCATCCGGCCCGGATGTGGCGGCATCCGACAGCCCGGCGCCGAAGTCCGCGCGCAGCCCCGAAGGGTCCGGAACATGAGCGCCAAGGACGAGATCGAAGACCAGAGCGCGCCGTTGATCGAACATCTGGCGGAACTGCGCTCGCGCATCATGTGGTCTTTGCTGGCCTTCTTGGTGGCGATGGTCCTGTGCTTCACCGTCTGGAACCCGATCTTCAACTTCCTGACAAAGCCGCTGTGCTCGGCGCTGGAAGTGCGCGGTCAGGAATGCAACCTGATCCTGATCAAGTTGCAGGAGGGGTTCTTTGTCGCCATCCGCATTTCCATGCTCGGCGGCTTCGTGCTGTCTTTTCCGGTGATTGCCACCCAGTTGTGGCGTTTCGTCGCGCCCGGGTTGTACCGGTCCGAAAAGAACGCCTTCCTGCCGTTCCTGCTGGCCTCGCCGGTCATGTTCTTCCTTGGCGCGGCGTTTGCCTTCTATGTGGTCACGCCGCTGGCCTTCAACTTCTTCCTGAACTTCCAGCAGGTCGGCGGCATGATGCTCGACCCCGACAGCGTGGGCGAGGGCACGCCGCTGGCACAGGCGGGCGTGACCTTCCAGGGGTCGGTCAACGAATACCTCAGTCTGACCACGCGGTTCATCGTCGCCTTCGGCATGTGTTTCCAGTTGCCGGTTCTGCTGACGCTCATGGGCAAGGCAGGGCTGGTGTCTGTGGCGGGTCTGAAATCGGGGCGCAAATGGGCGATGGTGGGTATCCTGACGCTGGCCGCGCTGGTCACGCCGCCTGATGTGATCACCCAGATGATCCTTTTCACGGTGGTCTACGGACTGTACGAATTGTCGATCCTTCTGGTCGGACGGGTCGAGCGCAAGCGCAACGCCGAGTTGCGCGCACAAGGCCTGATGGACGAAGACGAGGCAGGCGTATGAAGGACTGCGGCGCACCCGACGACACCCTGCAACGCATTGCCGAGGCGCTAGAACGTCTGGCACCGGCACCTGCGCGCGCGCCGGATTTCGCCCGCGCCGAAGCCTTCGTCTGGCATACCGGCCCCGACCGGCTGGACCCTGTGGCGGAGGTCAATCGCGTGGCGCTGGACCTGCTGGTGGGGATCGACCGCGCGCGCGACACGCTGTTGACCAACACGGTGCAGTTCGCGCACGGATTGCCCGCCAACAATGCGCTTCTGTGGGGCGCGCGCGGCATGGGAAAATCCTCGCTGGTCAAGGCGGTGCATGCGGCGGCACTGGCGAAGGTGCCCGGCAGCGCGCTCAAGCTGATCGAGATCCAGCGCGAGGATCTGCCCTCGATCGGGCGCCTTCTGGAACACCTGCGCCGCGCCCCGACCGCGCGTTTCCTGCTTTTTTGCGATGACCTGTCCTTCAGCCACGATGACCAGCACTACAAGTCGCTCAAAGCTGTGCTCGATGGCGGGGTCGAGGGGCGCCCGGACAACGTTGTGCTCTACGCCACCTCGAACCGCCGCCACCTGATGCCGCGCGACATGATCGAAAACGAACGCTCCAGCGCGATCAACCCTTCCGAGGCGGTCGAGGAGAAGGTCTCGCTTTCCGACCGGTTCGGCCTCTGGCTGGGCTTCCATCCCTGCGACCAGGACGCATTCCTTGCCATGATCGACGGTTATTGCGTGGCACACGGGCTGTCCGTCGACCCCGAAACCCTGCGCGCCGAAGCGATCGAATGGCAGGCTACGCGCGGAAGCCGCTCAGGCCGCGTCGCCTGGCAGTTCTTCGTTGATCTTGCGGGTCGCAACGGCGTCAGGTTCTGATCGCAAGGGGTCCGGAACGGTGCCGGGCCCCGATACGTTCGTCTTCATCTTGCCAACAAATACTCTCCAGGGGTGAATGCGCGCTTGCGCGCAGAGGGGGCAGAATGCCCCCTTCAACTGCACGCAGTGCCAGAAGGAATGCGCCCGCGGGACGCGGGCGCTCCGTTTCCTCAAACCGTCTCAGATCAGTGGCGCGATGTTCCAGACATCCGCCATATAGCCGCGGATGGTGCGGTCCGACGAAAACCATCCCGATCGCGCCGTGTTCAGCGCCGCCATGCGCATCCAGCGCACCGGGTCGGAGAACGCAACATCGACCTGGCGCTGGCAGTCCCAGTAGCTGTCGAAATCGGCGCAGATGGTGAAATAGTCATGCCCGCGCAGATCGGCCAGCAAGCCCGCATAGCGCGCCCCGTCGCCTGCGCTGAATGCCCCTTCCTCAATCGTCGCCAGCGCACCCTGCAGGCGGCGCGATGCGGCGATGGCTTTGGCCTGATGCTGTGGGTCGGCGCGGCAGGTAACGACCTCGTCGGCGGTCATGCCGAACAGAAAGAAGTTTTCGGCGCCCACATGGTCGCGGATTTCCACGTTAGCGCCGTCCAGCGTGCCGATGGTCAGCGCGCCGTTGAGCGCGAATTTCATGTTGCCGGTCCCCGACGCCTCCTTGCCCGCGGTCGAGATCTGTTCCGACAGGTCCGAAGCCGGGATCAGCTTCTCGGCCATCGAGACATTGTAATTCGCAGGATACACCACCTTCAGCAGATCTCCCGTCACCGGGTCGGCGTTGATGACGCGCGCCACATCGTTGATCAGGCGGATGATTTCCTTGGCACGGACATAGCCCGGTGCCGCCTTGCCACCGAAGATCTTGACGCGCGGGGTCCAGCCTGCATCGGGGTCGGCGCGCATTTCCTGCCACAACGCGATGGTTTCCAGAATGTTCAGATGCTGGCGCTTGTATTCGTGGATGCGCTTGATCTGCACGTCGAACATGGCGGCCGGGTCCACGGCGATGCCGGTCTCGACCTTTATCCACGTTGCAAGCTCGGCCTTGTTCGCAGCCTTGGCCCCGGCATAGGCCTCCATGAATCCTGCGTCATCCGTGTGCGCTTCCAGCGCGCGTAACTGTTCCAGATCATCGACCCAGCCTTCGCCGATGGAGTCGGTGATCAGCCGCGACAGGCGCGGATTCGCGCCCAGCACCCAGCGGCGCGGGGTAACGCCATTGGTCTGGTTGACGATCCGTTTGGGGAATGTGCGGTGCAACTCCGCGAAGACAGTCGATTTCACCAGATCCGTGTGCAGTGCCGACACGCCGTTGACCCGGTGTGCCATGATGAAGCTCAACTCGCCCATCTTCACATCGCCGTCTTCAAGGATGCGAATCGGACTTCTGGGGTGTTCGGCCAGAAACGCATCCTCGATCCGGGCGATGATCTGCAGGTGACGCGGCAGCACCCGCGCCATCAGCGATTCGGGCCAGCGTTCAAGTGCCTCGGGCAGGAGGGTGTGGTTCGTGAACGCCAGCGTGCCGCGCGCGATCTCCACGGCCTTGTCAAACGCCAGACCATGTTCGTCGTGCAGGATACGCACCAGTTCCGGGCCCGCAATCGCCGGGTGCGTGTCATTCAGCTGCACCGCCACCTTTTGCGGCAACAAGGCAAGATCGTCATATTCGCTCAGGAACCGGCGCAGGATGTCGCGCAAGCTGGCGGCGGTAAAGAAGTATTCCTGCTTCAGGCGCAGTTCCTTGCCTTCGCCATTGCTGTCATCGGGATAAAGCACGCGGCTGATGGTGCGGGCAAAGGCTTCCTGTGCAGCGGCGCCGACGAAGTCGCCCCGGTTGAATGCCTCCAGATCGAAGGCCTGAATCGATTCCGCGCCCCACAGGCGCAGCGTGTTCGCCCATTTGCCCTGCCAGCCGATCACCGGCGTGTCATAGGCCTTGGCGATCACGGCGTCCGCAGGCGACCAGTGCATGCGGCCTTCGCGCTCGGCGACCGTGCCGCCGAAGCCAATGCGCAGGGCAACCTCGGGGCGCTCGAACTCCCAGCCGTGGCGCTGGCGCAACCAGTCCTCGGGCTCCTCGATCTGTACGCCGTCAAGAAAGCTCTGGCGGAACAGGCCGTGTTCGTAGCGGATGCCATAGCCCATGCCGGGGCAGCCGATCGTGGACATGCTGTCCAGAAAACAGGCCGCAAGCCGACCAAGTCCGCCATTGCCCAGCGCGGCGTCGGGTTCATCGGCGATCACATCGGCCAGATCGAATCCCAGCGCTTCGACCGCTTGTTGTGATGCCGCCATCAGGCCCAGGTTGTTTACCGCGTCTTCCAGCAACCGCCCGATCAGGAATTCCATCGACAGGTAATAGACACGCTTGGACTGCGCCGCATACGCCTGTCGGGTGCTTTCGAACCAGGGCGTGACCACGCGATCGCGCACGGCCAGCGTCAGGGCCATGCGGATGTCATAGAGCGTGGCGTGCGCCAGGTCCTTGCCTAGCGAGAATTCAAGATGCCGCAGTATCGCGGTGCGCAGGTCCTGTGCGGTCATTACGGCCTCGTGTCGGGGGGGCGTCCTGCCGGTTTCGGGGCAGAAGGCAGTCGGAATGATAGCGCTATCGAAGGCGGCTTTGATCTGGTTCATCATGCTCGTGGGTCCGGATGCAAGCGGTTTTTGCGAACAAGGAGACCAAGCTGTGGTGCCGTTGTGCGGCAACCACAGACAAGGTTGTTATTCGTGCAGGATTACCGCGAAAACCGGCAACAATGGGGCGGGGGCGGGGAAATGGACGGGCCGCGCGTCTTGGGCCCGGCCCCTTGATTAGCTTGCGCTGCGTGGCGCCAGCGCCGTCACCGCCATTTCGGGCACGATCTCGCCTTCGGTGGCGCTGCCGATGCCGGCGGCGTTGGCCTCGTCGGTGTCGATGTGCATTTCGGTAAAGGCATTGGGCTGCACCCGAACCAGAACATGCGCGAAGGTCAGCGCGCGGGCGGCGTGGCTGAGGTTCACATCGACGCAATCGCCATCGGCCACGCCCATGCGCGCGGCGTCGTCGGGGTGCATGTGGATATGGCGCGCGGCGATGATCAGCCCATCCGTGTCGATGCTGCCCGCCGGGCCGATCAGGCGCACACGCGGCGTCCCATCCAGATCGCCGCTCTGACGCACCGGCGCGTCGATGCCGAGCGCAAAACTGTCGGTGCGCGAGACCTCGATCTGTGTACGGTTGCGCAAAGGTCCGAGGATCGCCACCCGTTCGATCCGGCCTTTTGGCCCTTCAAGGGTCACGCGTTCTTTGGCGGCCCAGTTGCCGGGCTGGCGCAGGGGCTTGCCGGGGGTAAGTGTGTAGCCGGGACCGAACAGCGCCGCCACGGTCGTGGCGTCCAGATGCACATGCCGGGCGGAAACGGCGACGGGAATGGGGGGCGGCGCGGGCAGGGCGTCCGCGCGGGCGGTGGCGACTTCGTGCGCGATCATCAGCTGTTCGGCGGTTTCCGTCACCAGCACCTGCACCCGTGCGCCATAGGCCTGGATCTGCGGCGCGGCGCGGTCCGCAAGGTCGATGGCCATGTTGCGGTCATGGTGCAGTTTCAGGCCCATGAATTCCAACCCGTCGCAGATCCGCCGCCGCATGGAGGGAGAATTCTCGCCGATGCCGCCGGTGAACACCAGCGCATCAAGCCCGCCCATCGCGGCCGCATAGGCGCCGATGTATTTGCGCGCGCGATAGGCGTAGACATGGATCGCGAGTTGCGCCTGCGAGTCCCCGTCGGCAGCGCGGGCTTCGACATCGCGCATGTCGGATGACCCCGCCAACCCCTTCAACCCGCTGTCGCTGTTCAGTGCGGCCTCGATCGTGTCGATGTCCAGTCCCAGGTTGCGCTGCAGGAACCCGAACACGCCGGGGTCCAGATCGCCGGGGCGGGTGCCCATGACCAGCCCTTCCAGCGGTGTCATACCCATCGAGGTGTCCATGCTCTGGCCGCGATTGATGGCGCAGACCGACGCGCCGTTGCCCAGGTGCAGGCTGATGAGGCGCAGGTCGCGCAGGTCGGTGCGCAACGCCCCGGCGGTGCGGTGGGCGACGTATTTGTGCGAAGTGCCGTGAAACCCGAACCGCCGCAGCCCCGCGTCGCGCCAGGCCTGCGGCACGGCATAGGTGGTGGCGCGGGCGGGCTGGCTCAGGTGAAACGCGGTGTCGAACACGCCCCATTGCGGCACATCGGGCCAGCAGGCCGTGGCCACGCGCACGCCTTCGATGTTGGCGGGGTTGTGCAGCGGTGCCAGCGGCGTCAGCCGTTCGATTCGGGCAAGCGCTTCGAGGGTCAGCTCCGCCGCCGCCGTGAATTCGGTACCACCGTGGGCAATACGGTGGGCGATGGCGTCGGGCGTGGCGATCGCGGCGCCGTCCAGCAGGGCGGGCACGGCGGCGATCGCTTCGGCCAGGGTGCGGTGCGGTGCGCGGGCGCGCTCGCGCGTGTCGACGCCGGTGACCAGATCGCAGCCATCGGCGCCGAAGCGGTCGAAGCTGCCCTTGAACACATGCGCCGCCTGCTCCAGCGCCGCGCCCGGCTGCAGGTCGAACACACCAAATTTCAGGCTGGAAGAGCCTGCGTTGAACACCAGTATCCGCATAACGTCCTCCGGTACGGTCACTCGCGCGCCGCCAACCCCTGCCATCGCGCATTAGGCATGTCAAAGGTGTGCACGCTCAGAGCGGCCAGATCAGCGGGATTACAAGGCTTGCCGTCACTGCCATGAGCACATTGAGCGGAATGCCGACCTTCATGAAATCAGTGAAGTGATAGCCGCCGGGGCCATAGACCAGCGTGTTGGTCTGGTAGCCGATGGGCGTGGCGAAACTGGCCGAGGCCGCCAGCATCACCGCCACTACAAGCGGGCGGGGATCGACCCCAAGCGCCACGCCCAGCCCGATGGCTATGGGTGTCAGCACAACTGCGACGGCGTTGTTGGTCACAAGCTCGGTCAGTATCGAAGTCAGGGCATAGACCGACAGGATCAGCAGAACCGGCGGCATGGTGCTCAGCGCGGGGACCGTCGCATTGACGATCAACTGCACCGCGCCCGACTTTTCAAGACCTGCGCCGACCGCCAGCATCCCGAATATCAGTGCCAGAAGGCGCCCGTCGATGAAGCCGAACGCCTCTTCGGCGTCGATGCAGCGGGTCAGCAGGACCACCGCCACACCCAGCAGCGACAACGCCAGAATCGGTGCAAGGCCCAGGGCCGACAGCCCGACAATGGCCGCCAGGGTAATGATCACGATAGGGGCATGCTTGCGACGATAAGCGCGTTCGGTGGGCTGGGCAATGTCCAGCATGTCCATGTCGGTGGCCAGTCGCTGGATATCCTCGGGCGCGCCTTCCAGCAGCAGCGTATCACCCACGCGCACCACCAGGTCGTCCAGATTGCGCCCGATGTTCTGGTTGCGCCGGTGCACAGCCAGCGGATAGACACCGTAGCGCCGCCGCAGGCGCAGCGATCCCAGTGGCCGCCCGACCATCCGGCAGCCCGGAGCGATCAGAGCCTCGACCGTGGCGGTCTTGACCGACGACAGCCGCTGCACATTTTGCTGCCCAGGTTCCTGGCGCGCATCCGAGGGCGTGGCCGGTTGTTCGGCGTCCGCATCCGACTTGCTGCCTTCGTCGGATTTGGATTTCGCGTCGTCGGCGTCATTCGGTGTGGCCACGTCCTTGTTCTTCTTCAGGCCCAGCACCTCGGCGATTGCGGTGCGCAGCACGACACGGTCACCAGCCGCCAGCTCCACAGCCGAGAAATCGCGCCTGAGCGAGGCATCGCCGCGCAACACGTCGATCACCCGCGCCCCTTCACGCTTGAAAATGTCAACCTCGGCCAGCGGCTTGCCGATCAGGGACGAATTCTCGGGGATCACGACCTCGGTGAAATACTTCATGCGCGAGCGATCCGAGAGCAGCATGCTCAGGGAATCGCGTTCGGGCAGCAGGAACCGACCCACCGTGGCCAGATACACCACCCCCACAACCGCCATCGCCAACCCCGCCAGCGTGATTTCGAAAATGCTGAACGGGGCAAGCCCCTGTGTCTGCGCCACCCCGTCCACCAGCAGGTTGGTCGAGGTCCCGACCAGCGTGATCGTGCCGCCGAAGATGGAAAAGTAACTCAGTGGTATCAGCACCTTCGAGGCCGATGTTCCCATCTGGCGGGCAAGCTGGATGAAAATCGGGATCATCACCACCACGATCGGCGTGTTGTTCACGAACGCCGACAGGAACAGGACCGTCAGCGTCAGCGCGGCCAGAGTCAGCACCGGGCGCTGCTTCACGTTGCGGCCGGCGAACTGGGTGATCCAGTCCAGCGTGCCGGTGCGCACCAGTGCGCCCACGATGATGAACAGCGCGGCGATGGTCCAGGGCGCATGGTTGGAGAACACCGCCAATCCGTCCTGAAACGGCAGAAGCCCAAGCAACAGCATCAAGGCGGCCCCGGCAATGGCCACAACCTCGACCGGATAGATCTCGCGCATGAAGGCCACGAACATGCCGAAGACGATGGCCAATGCCAGTATCGCCTCGGTTGTCGGGGAAAGGTCCAGTCCGATCATGCGGGGCGCGGTCTCCTTGCGGTTGCGCAGGTGTCGCAGCAGTCAAGCCCGGAACGCCCCAGGGGTGCAAGTGGTTTCCGGCGATCGTCGGCCACGCCGGTGCCTGTCAGCGCCCCTGTGTCGATGCAGGCGACACCGGAGGTCCGGGCAGCACGCCGGGACGCGGTTGCACCAGCAGCAGCCCCGCGAACAGCAGCGCCAGCGCCCCCCAGAGCCACGGCGACGGGCGTTCGCCCAGAAGCAGCATAGCCCAGAACACGCCGCTGGCGGTGACCACATAAGCGACCTGCGCGCCAAAGACAGACCCGGCACGGCGCAGGATCGCCACATAGCCCGCATAGGCCAGTGCGCCGCCGATCCCCGAAATCGCCACCGCCCATTCCGCCGCCGCCCAGGGTTGCAGCGGCATCGCCCCGGCGCCCCCGGCCAGCGCGAACGGCGCCACCAGCACCAGCGCGATGGCGGTCGCGCCGAACAATGTCTGCATGGGGCCCGCCTGCGAGCGGCTGAAATGGCTGATCACCAGCCCTTCGAGCGCGTAGCACAAGGGCGCGATCATGCTGACCAGCACGAAGGCGTTCGCGGTCCCGGGCGGCAGGCTGGCTTCGGGCAGGATCAGAAGCGCTACCGCGCCCGCGCCCAGCATCAGCCCCAGAAAGCGCACCACGCGAAAGCGTTCGATGCGCAGGCCAAGGGCGAGCATCAGCGCGAACAGCGGCACCAGCGCGATGATCACCGAATGCGCGGCCGCGGGTACATGCGCCAGCGCCCAGAACGCGGCCAGATGTGGAAGAACGATCCCGAACAGCGCCACCGCCAGATACAGCTTCAGCGATGCAGGGTCGCGCGGGATGCTCAGCCGCCTGCGGATCATCAGGATGCCCCCCAGCGTCAGCAGCCCCAGCACCGAATGCCAGAAGACGATGGCAAAGGGCGTGTAGCCGTCAAGCCGGGCAATCCGGACCAGCGGCGCCCCTGCGCCCCAGGCCGCGCCCACCGCGACAAGCCCGGCCCAAGGCAGGGCGGCGGCGAAGAACGGTTGCAGGGACCAGGCGCGGGCGGTCATCGGGCGCGGGTCCTGGGAGGGGTCATGGCGTTGAGGGGCTCCCGGGATCGAAGGGCAACGGACCCTCGGCCCCCAGATGCCCGCCGATCCGCACTGGCACCACGCGTTGGGCGCGGCCCGTGCGATCGTCGGTTTCCGCGTACACGCCGCACAGCGTAACCGGCCCGGTGGCGGGTTCGAACCGGCCCTTGCCCATGCCGGTGACGAAGCGGCGCATGGGTTCGTCCTTGGCCATGCCGATCACGCTGTCATAATCGCCGCACATGCCCGCATCACTCAGGAAAGCCGTTCCGCGCGGCAGGATGCGCGCGTCGGCGGTGGGCACATGGGTGTGGGTGCCGACCGCAAGGCTGGCACGCCCGTCACACCAGTAGCCGAGCGCGACCTTTTCGGAGGTGGCCTCGCAATGGATGTCGACGATGGCGGCCTGCACCATGCCGCCCGGCGGGTGCGCGCGCAACACCGGC
>SKKS01000330.1 GCA_007123625.1 Paracoccaceae bacterium | reverse complement strand
CTTCCGGGGTTCTGGGCCAGCAGCTACGGGGATGTGCGCAAGGACATGCGCGGCCAGTACCCGCGCCATCCCTGGCCCGAAGATCCGACCGCCGCCGACCCCACACTGCGCGCCAAGCCGCGCAAGCGCTGACCGATTCCACCGCGCCACAGGCAAAAGCTTGCGCAACCGCGTGATTGCACAACCTGCGCGGTTGAGATCGGGCGCGTGCGATGCTATTTTAAGAGAGCATCATGCCTCAGGAGGACAGCATTCTGTCTTACATCGACACTGCCGCCCAGGCGGCAACGGACACCACAGCGGCCCGGATGGACTTTGACGGCGCCGATATCCTGAAACTGGTTCTGCAATCGCTGGACGACGACAAGGCCGAGGAGGTGGTTACCATCGACCTTGGCGGGCGCTCGTCCATGGCCGATGCGATGGTCATCGCCTCGGGGCGGTCCACGCGTCAGGTGGCGGCGATGGCGCAGAAACTTCTGGACCGGCTGAAAGAGCGTTTTCGGCTGAGCGCGCGGGTGGAAGGCAAGGACGTCGGCGACTGGGTGCTGATCGACACCGGAGATGTTGTCGTGCACATCTTCCGCCCCGAAGTGCGCGAGTTCTACCAGCTGGAAAAAATGTGGTCCGGCAGCGAGGGGCGCGGCAGCGCGCCCAGTTGATGCGCCTGCACCTGTGCGCTGTTGGCCGCCTGCGCGGCGGGCCGGAACGCGTGCTGGTCGATGACTATGTGACACGGGCCTCGCGCAGCGGGCGCCCACTGGGGCTTGGCCCCGTCACTGAACACCAGATTGACGAACGCAAGGTTTCGGGCGCGCAGGCCGAAGCGTCGGCGCTGACCCGCGCCCTGCCTGAAGGCACGCGCCTTGTGGTTATGGACGAACGCGGCCGGACAATCGATTCGCCGGCCTTGGCCGCGCTGTTGTCATCTTGGCGCGACAATGGGACGCAGGACGCGGGCTTCGTGATCGGCGGCGCGGACGGAACGGACCCCGATCTGCGGGCGCGCGCCGATCTGGTGCTGTCCTTCGGGCCGATGGTCTGGCCGCACATGCTGGCGCGTGTGATGCTGGCAGAGCAGCTTTATCGGGCTGTCACCATCCTGTCGGGCGGCCCGTATCACCGGCAGTAGCCTGCGAACCCGACAATCCCGGGGGTGACGCGATCAAGCTGTTATCGGCGCAGGAACCGCGGCGCAGCTCCCCTGTCTGGTGCAAAGGGACTTGCAAGACCGGCCATCCTGCATACAGGATAAGCGCCAGATTGTGACCGAACCGTGTCAGGGCGAGTCGCGCGCCCTTGCACTGTCTCACAGGAGCACCAAGACTTGACGACCCAAGCCCCTGCCCGCCCGGTATCGATACCGGTGCAAGCCGTGCGCGACCAGTTGGTTGCCGCAGCGCAGGACAACACCCTGACACCCGGTCAGGCCGTTTCCGCCACCCAGCTTGCAGAAGCGCTGTCGTGCCCGGAAACTGCGGTGCAGATGACGCTCCCGCTGCTTGTGGACGAGGAATTCCTGCAGGTGGATGGAAACGGCGCATACATCCTGCGCAACCTTGCCCCTTCCGAGATCCTGGACCTGTATAACGCCCGTGCCGGGGTAGAAGGGTTCTCTGCCCGGCTTCTGGCCGAACGCAACGATCCGGCGCTGAACAAGCGGCTTTACAAGGTAATCAACGAGGCCGTGAGCTGCCCGGACTACGACGCCCGCGCCTATTTCGACGCGAACCGCCGCATCCATCGCGCAATGGTCGCGGGCACTGAAAACCGCTTTCTGCTGCGCTGTTTCGATGACCTGTGGCGGCGCGGCGCGGTTTTCGGTTTGTTCGCCACCATCGAGAATGTGGATTTCGCGGCCTCGCTGGCCGAGCATACGGCGCTTGTGGACGCGATTGCCACCGGCGACGGGTCGCTTTCGGCGGACCGCATGATCGCGCATGTGCGCGACGGCTATTTCCTCAAGCTCGACGCCAGCCAACGCGGACCGTTCTGAGCCAAGGCGTCAACGACGCGTGGGCGTGCGCGCCCATTGCACGGCCAGAATCCCCGCCATCACCACCGCCACGCCGATGATGTCGAAAAGGCCCAGCGCCTCGCCCAGCAATGCGGCGGCGACGGCGACCCCGAAGAACGGGTTGAGAAAGTGGTAGGTCGCCGCCCGCACGGCACCGATCCGCCCCACCAGCGCAAACCACACCCATGTCGCCGCCAGTCCGGGCACCAGTGTGGTATAGATGAACGCAAGGACCAGCCGCCAGGACCAGTTCACCTCCCAGCTTTCCAGCGCCACTGCCGGGACCGCCAGCACGGCAGCGCCGATCAGCATCTGCAGCCCGACCACCATCAACAGGTTGCCCCCGGTGGCCGAAGCCGTGCGCACCGACAGCGTGGCGACCGTTAGCGCCAGCACCCCGATGACGCACAGCATCAGCCCGAAGCCGTCCACCCCCGCGCCCAGCCGCATCCCCATGATCAGGCTGACACCGGCGAAACCGGCCACCAGCCCGCCTATGGCCAGCGGACGCAACCGTTCGCCCAGAAACAGCCAGCTTGCCGCCGCCACCAGAAGCGGCATGGTCGACGCGACGATCGCCGCAAGCGATGCCTCGATCGTCTGCATGGCCACGAAATAAAGTCCCAGATACAGCGCGTTCTGGCAAAGCCCGAAAATCGCTGTCGCCCGCCACTGGCCACGGGTCAAGTTCCATTGCTGCCCCATGGCGCGCGCCACCAAGACACCGATCAGGCCGGAAATCAGGAAGCGGATTGCCAGCGCGGTCAGCGGCGGCGCATCGACGACGATCATCCGCGCCGACGTAAAGGCCGACGACCACATGAACGCAAAGGCCAGACCCATCAGGATCGCGCGAATGTCCAAGCCTGCCTCCGGAGGGTCGCCAGAATACCGCCAAGCCATATCGCCCGGCGCGACCAAGCGCCAGCCCCGGAAACACCGCGCGCAAGGATCGCACCCTGGCGGTACCGCCCGCGAAACCCCGTGTCCTGCTTGCACCCGCCCCGGCTTCGGTGGCACTGTGAACCGAACGCGCCCGGCGCCGGTCACCCGGCGCGCAACCCAGAGCCATCATGACCCAACCCGAAACGCTTCCGCTTATCACTCCGCCCGTGCATCAGGCGCGCCTGTTCACCGACCCGGCCGAGGCCGTGATGTTTCTCAAGGCGCTCTATGCCGAAGGGACCGGCTTTCTGGTGGGGAAATTCAACGACATCGTCGCAGGCAAGGTGCCGGACGCGCGCTACCGCGCCTTCTATCCCGAAATCCGCCTGACGACCACGCGCTACGATCAGGCGGATTCGCGGCTGGCCTTCGGCCATGTGTCCCAGCCCGGCACCTATGCCACCACCATCACCCGGCCCGACCTTTTCCGCCATTATCTGGAGCAGCAGATCGGCCTGTTGATCCGCAATCATTCGGTCCCTGTCAGCGTGGGGCTGTCGAACACGCCGATCCCGGTGCATTTCGCGATGGCCGGGCGGGGTGACGTGTCGCTGCCCCAGAACGGTGAAATGTCGCTGACCCTGCGCGATGTTTTCGACGTGCCGGACCTGTCGGTGACCAATGATGACATCGTCAATGGCGAGCGCGTGACCAATATGGACGGCTCGATCCCACTGGCGGCGTTCACGGCACAAAGGGTCGATTACTCGCTGGCGCGGCTGGCGCATTACACCGCCACCAGCCCCGAGCATTTCCAGAACCATGTGCTGTTCACCAACTATCAGTTCTATGTCGACGAGTTCGAAGCTTTCGCCCGCGCCGCGTTGGCCGATCCCGACAGCGGCTATACCGCTTTCGTGGGTCCGGGTGATCATCCGATCACCGACCCCGATGCGCCACTGCCGCCGCTCCCGCGGCTGCCGCAGATGCCGACCTATCACCTGAAGCGCGGGCGCAATGCCGGGATCACGCTGGTCAACATCGGCGTCGGCCCGTCGAACGCCAAGACCGCGACCGACCATATTGCGGTGCTGCGCCCGCATGCCTGGCTCATGGTCGGCCACTGCGCGGGGCTGCGCAACTCGCAAAGCCTGGGCGATTTCGTCCTGGCCCATGCCTATCTGCGCGAGGACAATGTCCTGAACGAGGATCTGCCGGTCTGGGTGCCGATCCCGGCGCTGGCTGAAATCCAGATCGCCCTGCAGGAGGCGGTGGCCGAAGTGACGCAGCTTGAGGGCTTCGAGTTGAAGAAGATCATGCGCACCGGGACCGTCGCCACCATCGACAACCGCAACTGGGAGTTGCGCGACCAGTCCGGCCCGGTGCGGCGGCTTTCCATGTCGCGCGCCATTGCGCTGGACATGGAAAGTGCGACCATCGCCGCCAATGGCTACCGCTTTCGGGTCCCCTATGGCACGCTTTTGTGCGTGTCCGACAAGCCGCTGCACGGCGAGTTGAAACTGCCCGGCATGGCCAGCGCCTTCTACAAGACCCAGGTGTCGCGCCACCTGCAGATCGGCATCCGCGCCATGGAGCGCCTGCGCGAAATGCCCCTGGAGCGGATTCACTCGCGCAAGCTGCGCAGTTTCGACGAAACCGCGTTTCTGTGAGCATTGGTTGCGGATTTCTGCCGTTTCTGCCCCGAACCGGCGCGTTTTCCTGCAGTCAGTCATTGTGCCACCCGCGGACTTGGGGCTAGATGCGCCGCGCAACCACTGCGCCGGGGGAACAGGCGCGGACAACGCAGGAGAGACAGATGATTGCAAAACCGATGACCAAGACCCAGCTTGTCGCCGCACTTGCCGAGCGCATGGGCAGCGACAAGAAGACCGCAGCCACGGCACTCGATGCACTGACCGAGCTTGTGACGCAGGAAGTTTCGGGCGGCGGCGCCGTCACCCTGCCCGGCGTCGGCAAGATCGCCTGCCGCGCGCGCCCCGAACGCCAGGTGCGCAACCCTGCCACCGGCGAGACCATGACCAAGCCCGCTGACCGCGCGGTCAAGATGACTTTCGCCAAGGCGCTCAAGGACAGCGTCAACGGCTGATCCGCGCATCGCGCGCGCTGCAGCAGGCCCTTTGGCCCAGAATCTGGCGCGCAGACGCCTTCAAGGGGGGCACCGCCCCCCTTTATCGTTTCGCGGAACGGTCAACGCGTCTTGTGACTGCGCTCAGCGCGGCGCGGGAATGCGAATGCTGGCAGCCCGGCACCCACGCGCAGCAAGCCCGGCATCGCACGCGCGGGGCAAAAGGTCAGGCGCCAGGCACACCCGCACTTCACCCAGCATGCCCGATGAACAAGTGATCACCACGGACCCGGCAGCAAAATCCGGGTTGCGGTCCAGGATGGCAGCGCGCAGGGCGCCCGGCGCAAGCCTGCCGGGGGCCTCCAGCGGCGGCAGGTCCAGCGCGCCTGCAGCGTCGCGGGTCAGGGCGTAGTACGCAGCCGCGCTCAATCCGCTGCAGCGCCCGTGCTTGTTCCATTGATGCCATGCCGACCCGCCCGAGCCGAACAGATCCGCCTGTTCGGCGGTCTGCGCGCGCGACGGATTGCGTTCCGGCGTTGCGCAGAACTCGGGCCAGGTGCCGTCGTCGTGCTGCGGCCAGAGCCCGTGCACCCCCCAGCCGACCCCGGCGCCGGGCGCGCAGGTGGGCGCGTCGCGGGCATCGCCGTCGCGTTCGCACCAGGCAGGCGTCCAGCTGATCGCCAGAACGAAATAGTCGAAGCCCTGTGCTCGCGCTGCCGTCGCGCCCCAGGCAAGCACCAGAACCACCACCGCAAGCGCACGCATTTTCGCTTTTCCTTCGTCCCCTGAGCGCGTATAACCCGCCCATTCCCCGAAAGCGAGGACAGGCGGGTCCCCCGCAGCCGTTTTCCCGGCGGAAACAGATATGCACGCGCCCGTGATCCGGGCCCCGTCAGAGCAGGAGCCGATCCGATGACGAAACCGCTGATGCCCAAGGCAACCGCCGTCTGGCTGGTGGACAATACCACGCTGAGCTTCAAGCAGATCGCCGATTTCTGCGGGTTGCACGAACTCGAGGTGCAGGGCATCGCCGACGGCGATGTCGCGACCGGCGTCAAGGGCTTCGACCCGGTGGCCAACAACCAGCTGGACGAGGTCGAGATCAAGCGCGCCGAAAGCGACCCCGCGCGCAAACTCAAGCTCAAGTTCAACCCCGCCGCCGTGGGCGAGGAAAAGCGCCGTGGCCCGCGCTACACCCCGCTGAGCAAGCGCCAGGACCGCCCCGCGTCGATCCTGTGGCTGGTCAAGTTCCACCCCGAACTGGCCGACGCGCAGATCCGCAAGCTAGTGGGCACCACCAACACGACCATCCAGGCGATCCGCGAGCGCACGCACTGGAACATCGGCAACATCCAGCCCATCGACCCGGTGGCGCTGGGCCTGTGCCGCCAGTCCGAGCTGGACGCCGAGGTCCAGAAAGCCGCGCGCAAGAAGGCCTCCGAAGGCGAAGTGATGTCCGACGACGAACGCCGCAAGCTGGTCTCGACCGAACAGTCGCTGGAAATGACCGCCGAGCCACGCCTGCCCTCGGCAATTGCCGGGCTGGAGAATTTCACCCTCAGCAAGCCGGTCGAAGAGGAAGAAGAAAAACGCTCAGCCGCCGATTACTCGGACGCCGAGAGCTTCTTCAACCTGCCCGACAGCGACGATGAAGACGACGAAGACGAGGACAAACGCGACCGCCGCTAAGCGCCACGCAGGGCCAACCAAGGAAGACACGCATGAAATTCACCCTGTCCTGGCTGAAGGATCATCTGGAAACCGAGGCCACGCTGGACGCGATCCTGGACGCGCTGACCGATCTGGGACTCGAGGTCGAGGAGGTCAGCGATCCTGCCGCCACCCTCGGCGCATTTCGCATTGCCCGCGTGATCGAGGCCGTTCAACACCCCGATGCCGACCGGCTGCGCCTGTGCCGGGTCGAAGTGCGCGACGGCCCCGATGCGCCCCCGACCGAGGTGCAGGTCGTTTGCGGCGCGCCCAACGCGCGCACCGGCATGCGCGGCGTGTTCGCGCCCGTGGGCACCCATGTGCCCGGCACCGGGGTGGACCTGAAACCGGGCGTGATCCGCGGCCAGGAAAGCAATGGCATGCTGTGCTCCGAGCGTGAGCTCATGCTGTCGGACGACCACGAAGGTATCATTGACCTGCCCGAGGATGCGCCGCTGGGTGTGCGATATATCGATTATGCGGGCCTCAATGATCCGATGATCTATGTCAAGATTACCCCCAACCGTCCCGATGCGCTGGGCGTGCGCGGGATCGCGCGCGATCTGGCCGCGCGCGGGCTGGGGCGGCTGAAGCCGTTGACGATTGACCCGGTGCCCGGAACCTTTGACTGCCCCATCGGCGTGATCATCGACCCGTCGGTCAAGGAAAAGGGCTGCCCACTGTTTGCCGGGCGGGTGATCCGCGGGGTCAGGAACGGTCCGTCGCCCGACTGGCTGCAGAAGCGGTTGCGCGCCATCGGCCTACGCCCCATCTCGGCGCTGGTGGATATCACCAACTTCTTCACCGTCGACCTGAACCGTCCGCTCCATGCCTTCGACGCGGCCAAGGTGAAGGGCAACCTGCGCATCCACCCTGCAAAGGGCGGCGAGGAGTTGCTGGCGCTGGACGGGCGCACCTATGCGCTGATCCCGGGCCAGATGGTGATCTCGGACGACACCGGCCCCGAAAGCATTGCCGGCATCATGGGAGGCGAACCCAGCGGCTGCACCGAGGACACAGTCGATGTGTTTCTGGAATCGGCATATTGGGACCCCATCACCGTGGCCGCCACGGGGCGTGCGCTGAAGGTCAATTCGGACGCGCGCTACCGGTTCGAACGCGGCGTCGATCCGGAATTCACCCTGCCGGGGCTGGAACTGGCGACGCGCATGATCCTGGAGCTGTGCGGCGGCGCGGCGTCGGCCGTGGTCATGGACGGCGCGGTGCCGGACACCGCGCGCAGCTATCCCTTCGATCCGGGCGCGGTGCTGCGGCTGGTGGGCATGGACATCGCGCCGACCGAGCAGCGCGCCACATTGGAGGCGCTTGGCTTCAGGCTCGAAGCCGATCAGGCATTCCCGCCAAGCTGGCGCCCCGATGTCCTGGGCGCGGCCGATCTGGTCGAGGAAATCGCGCGTGTGGCGTCGCTTTCGCGGCTGGAAGGGGTGCCGCTGCCGCGTCCGGCACCCGGCGTGCCGCGCCCGATCCTGACGCCGCTGCAGATGCGCGAACGCGCCGCCCGACGGCATCTGGCGGGCCTTGGCTACAACGAATGCGTGACCTACAGCTTCATTGACGGGCCTTCGGCGGCGCTGTTCGGCGGCGGCGATGACGCGGTGCGGCTGGAGAACCCCATATCGTCCGAGATGAGCCACATGCGCCCGGACCTGCTGCCAGGCCTGTTGCAGGCCGCGGCGCGCAATCAGGCGCGGGGCGCGATGGATCTGGCACTGTTCGAAGTCGGGCCGGTGTTCTCGGGCGGTGAACCCGGCGATCAGGCGATCCACGCCACCGGGCTGCTGGTCGGCTCGGCGCACGCGCGCGACCCCCATGGCAGCCGCCGCACGGTCGATGTGTTCGACGCGCGCGCCGATGCCGAAGCCGTGTTGGCCGCCATCGGCGCCCCCGAGAAGGTGCAGATCAGTCGCGATGTGCCGGGCTGGTTCCACCCCGGGCGCGCCGGGCGAATCGGGCTGGGGCCGAAGCTGGGCCTTGCCGTGTTCGGCGAAGTGCACCCGAAGGTGCTGCGCGCGCTGGACGTGAAGGGCCCTGCGGTGGCGTTCAGCGTCTGGATCGAGAATGCTCCTCAGCCGCGCAAACGCGTGATCGCGCGTCCTGCGCTGCAGGCCAGCGCCTTGCAGGCCGTCGAGCGCGATTTCGCCTTTGTGCTGGACACCGGGATCGAGGCGGCAGCGGTCATCAACGCCGCCGCCGGGGCCGACAAGGCGCTGATCGACACGGTGCAGGTCTTTGACGAGTTCACCGGCCCGCAGGCCGAGGCGCAGATGGGCACCGGGCGCAAGTCGCTGGCCATCACCGTGCGGCTGCAGCCCAGGGAACGCACCCTGACCGAAGCCGAGATCGAGGCTGTCGGCGCCAGGATCGTGCAAAAGGTGACCAAGGCAACAGGCGGCACACTGCGGGGCTGAGCTTTGACGGTAGGGGTAAGCGCCCATGCGTGCCGCATGGGCAGGCCACCCTGTCGGGGGTGCCGGATCATTCCACGACGCCCCGCGCCCCCACCTGTCGAAGCTGTTCGTCCACGAAAGCGCGCTCATCAGCGCTGAGCCGTTGATGGCGGGCATAAGTGGGCGCGGCGCGGTCGTCCAGAACCGGGGTTTCCCATCCGTCGGTGGTCCGAAAAAAGCTTCGGGCACCGTCCTCGCCGAATTCATCCAGATAGCCCTGCACCACCACGTCCAGGTAGCTTAGCCGTATGGGATGCAGCCGGTCCATGAAGTTCCGCGCCGGGATCGCATAAATCTGTGCCGCCAGCTCGCGTGCGGCGGCATGCGCAAGTTCCGGACCGGGCACGGGGTGGCGTTCATAGCCAGCCTCGCGCAGGTCCAGCGCGGCCCAGTCCCCGCCCGGCACCGCCGCCACCAGCCCGTCGATTTCCGCATCCGGCGCGGGCACCGCAGTCAGGAAGGTCCGCCCGTGGCTGCGGGAATAGCGCCATGCCCGCCGCCAGCCCCGGATGCGCGCCGGAAACGCCTCAGGGTAGGTATGGGTGCGGCGGTTCACAAGGCTGCCGTAGCCGAAGAAGAAGGGATCGCTCATGGTGGCAAACCTGTGCCTCCGCGCCGGAAATGGCAAGAGGACACCGCGCGAAACCCCTTGTCAGGATACCATTGCATACGCTAGCCTTGATTTGACGTGATCGGGAGACGCTGGCGCACCACCGTCAGGGCCGAAGGAGCAACCGCCCCGGTAAACTCTCAGGCAAAAGGACCGATCCGGCAACAGGACTCTGGAGAGTGGCGTCACCATGCGCCCGCCGAAGGGATAACGATCTCAGGCGACAGGACAGAGGGGGCACTGAACCGGCGGGCGCGGCCCGCTATGGCAGTGCCGGACGACCGGCAGCGACAGGGGGCGGCATGGCTGAAGGCGATCACACCGGAGAATTGAAACACACGGTCCTGCACGATCTGCATCTGGATCTGGGCGCGAAAATGGTCCCCTTCGCAGGCTATGCCATGCCGGTGCAGTACAAACCCGGCGTGATGGCCGAGCATCTGCACACCCGCGCGCAGGCCGGGCTGTTCGATGTCAGCCACATGGGACAGGTGATGCTACGCGGCGACGGCGTGGCCAAAGCGCTGGAACGGCTGGTCCCGGTCGATGTGCAGGGGCTGGCCGAAGGACGGCAGCGCTATGCCATGTTCACCGATGACCGGGGCGGGATTCTGGATGACCTGATGGTGGCCAACCGCGGCGATCATCTGTTTCTGGTGGTCAATGCCGCATGCAAGGACGCCGACATCGCCCATCTGCGCGCGCATCTGGACGAGGTGACAGTCGCACCGCTGACAGACCGAGCGCTGATCGCCCTGCAAGGGCCGCAGGCCGCAACCGTGCTGGACGCGCTGGTGCCCGGCGTGGCCGCGATGCGGTTCATGGACGTGGCATCGCATGTCTGGGACGGCGCCGAACTCTGGGTGTCGCGCTCGGGCTATACTGGCGAGGACGGGTTCGAGATCTCGCTCCCCGAAGCCCGCGCCGGGGGCTTTGTGCGCACTCTGCTGGCCCGCCCCGAGGTGGCGCCCATCGGCCTTGGCGCGCGCGACAGCCTGCGGCTGGAGGCGGGGCTTTGCCTTTACGGCAATGACATCACCCGCGACACCACGCCGGTCGAGGCCGCGCTGGGCTGGGCCATCCAGAAAGTGCGTCGCCGGGGTGGCGCGCGCGAAGGGGGCTTTCCCGGCGCCGATGTAATCCTGCGCCAGCTTGAAACGGGGGCGGAACGCCGCCGCGTGGGCCTGCGCCCCGAAGGCCGCGCACCGATGCGCGCTGGCACGCAGCTTTTCGCGGATGACATGGCGGCCAAGCCCGTCGGCGCCGTCACCTCGGGCGCCTATGGCCCCAGCATCGAGGCACCCATGTCCATGGGCTATCTGCCGGCAGCGCTCAGCGCGCCCGGCACACAGGTTTTCGGCGAGCTGCGCGGCAAGCGCCACCCGGCACGGGTGGTTGACCTG
>SKKS01000150.1 GCA_007123625.1 Paracoccaceae bacterium | reverse complement strand
GGGCGCCTGATCGTCGGCAACGCCGGCGTGCTGGTGGCGCAGGTAATCTATGTGAAGCAGGGCGAGGGGCGCGATTTCCTGATCCTTGACGCGGCCATGAACGACCTGATCCGCCCGGCCATGTATGGCGCGCATCATGACATCGTGCCGCTGACCGAACCCACGGCGGGGACGGAGTTCCAACCCTATGACATTGTCGGCCCGGTCTGCGAATCGGGAGACACATTCGCCAAGGGGCGGCCTCTGCCGCAGCTGGAACCGGGCGCGCTGGTGGCGTTTCGGTCGGCAGGAGCCTATGGCGCGGTGATGGCCAGCGAGTACAACACCCGCCCCCTGATCCCCGAAGTCATGGTCAAGGGCGATCAATTTGCGGTCATCCGGGCGCGCCCGACCTTTGACGAGATGCTTGCGCGCGATACCATCCCACAATGGCTGTGATCCGAATCCAGCCCGAAAGGGCATAATGAGACGCGTTATCCGAAGCCGGGCGATACCTGAACCCACAACGCTCCTGCGCGAACCGTTGCGCCGGACGCTGGCGGGGCTTTGGGCCGAACGGCTGGCGCGTGCTTTCTGGCCCGTGTCCACACTGGTGCTGTTCACCGCCGCCGCGCTGGGCTTTGGGGTGCAGGACAGGTTGCCGCCGGTACTGATGACCTGGCTTCTGTTGGGCGCAGGTGTGCTTATGCTGGTGGCGCTTGCGGTCGGGCTGTGGCGGTTTTCACCGCCGCGCCGGGCCGATGCGCTGGACCGGCTGGACCGGTCCCTTCCCGGGCGTCCACTTACCGCCCTTGCCGACGCACAGGTGGTGGGGCGCGAAGATCCTGCCTCGAACGCTGTGTGGCAGGCGCATCTGCGGCGGATGACCGCGGTGCTGGTCACCGCGCGGGCCGTTCCGGGCGATCTTAAGCTGGCGCGCTTCGACCCGTTCGCCTTGCGCTATGTGGCGCTGACGGGCTTTGCCCTGTCGGTGCTGTTCGGTGCCCCTTCGCGCGTGACCGAGGCCACCGGGCTGGCGCAGATTCCCGGCCGGGCCGAGGCCGTGGCGCTCGGCCCGTCGTGGGAGGCCTGGGCGCAACCGCCTTCGTATACCGGGCGGCCAAGCCTGTATCTGAACGACGTGGACCGCACCGCGCTGCAACTTCCCGAAGGCACCCGAGTGACCGTGCGGTTCTATGGCCAGCCGGGCGTGATGAGCGTGGTCGAATCGCTGTCAGGCCGGACCGAGCCGGACCCGCAAAACATGGCGCAGGACTTCGAGGTGCTGCGCAGCGGGCGGCTGAGCATTCGCGGCCCCGCGGGGCGCGACTGGGAAATCACCATGCTCGAGGACCAGCCCCCGCAAGTGGCCTTGGCCGGCGTCATGGAACGCGAGCGCGGCGGCCTCATGCGTCAGGAATTCCGCGCGCAGGACGATTACGGCGTTACCGGCGGCAGTGCCGAGATTGCGCTGGACCTGGATGCCGTGGAGCGGCGCCACGGGCTGGCCGCCGACCCCGAGCCACGCGCGCCGATCGTGCTGGACCTGCCCATGCCAATGACCGGATCGCGGGCTGAATTCAGCGAAGCGCTGTTCGGCGACCTGTCACAACACCCCTGGGCCAACATGCCCGTCACCATCGCGCTGCAGGTCGAGGATGCGCGCGGCCAGACCGGCGAAACAGAAACGACCGAGGTGGTCCTGCCAGGGCGGCGGTTCTTTGATCCGATGGCGGCGGCGGTGATCGAACTGCGCCGCGATATCCTGTGGTCGCGCGAGAACGCTGCCCGCGCCGACCAGTTGATGCGCGCCATCGCCCACCGTCCCGAAGACGTGTTTCGTAGCAATGGCGTGATTCCGCGCTTTCGTGCCGCGCAGGCGTTGCTGCAAACCAGCCTGCGCGACGGGCTGGACGACGACACCCTGCGCGATGACCTGGCGCAAAGTCTGTGGGATCTGGCGATCCTGCTGGAAGAGGGCGACCTGGCCGACGCCCGCGAACGCCTGCGCCGCGCGCAGGAGCGGCTGGAAGAGGCCATGCGCTCGGGCGCCGATCCGTCCGAGATCGCAGAGTTGATGGACGAGCTGCGCGAAGCTATGCGCGACTACATGCAGGAACTCGCCCAGCAACCCCGCGAACGCGGCGAGGCGCCCCCCGACGGCGACTCGATGGAAATCACGCAGGACCAGATCCAGGAGCTTCTGGACCGCATTCAGGAGTTGATGGAGCAGGGCCGCATGGAAGAAGCCGCCGAGTTGATGGCGCAGCTTGAAATGCTGCTCGAGAACCTTGAGTTCGTCGAAGGCGACGGCCAAGGCGGCGAAGGCAACGAAATGATGGAAGGGTTGGGCGACACCCTGCGGGAGCAGCAGGATCTGGCCGACGACACGTTCCGCGAGTTTCAGGACCAGTTCAATCGCGGCCCTCCCGGCGCACAGGGCGAGGATGAGGGCGAAGGCGCGGGTGCAGCGCCCGGTGCAGATGATCTGGCAGAGCGCCAGCGCGCCCTGCGCGACATGCTACGCGACCAGCAGTTGCAGCCCATGCCCGGCGAAGGCACCGCCGAGGGCGAGGCCGCGCTGGAAGCCCTTGAGGACGCGCAGCGCGCGATGGAGGAAGCCGAGGAAGCCCTTCGCGAGGGCGATGCCGCAGGCGCGCTGGACCGGCAGGCCGAGGCGATGGAAGCGCTGCGCGAAGGGATGCGCCAGATGAACCAGGCGCAGGCGCAGGACCAGCGCGACCGCGGCGAGCAGGGCGAAGCGCAGGCCGATGGCGGACGCGACGGCAGCCGCGACCCGCTTGGCCGGTCGCTGGGCGGCGAAGTCGGCACCGACGACGACATGCTGCAAGGCGAGGAGGCACGCCGCCGGGCGCAGGAATTGCTGGACGAGTTGCGCCGCCGGTCAGCCGAGCTGGACCGCCCCGAGGCCGAACTCGACTATCTGCGTCGGTTGCTGGATCGATTCTGAGCGCGCGCCCCCGCCGCGCCGGATATGCGGCAAGGGGTCAGAAGCGCGAATTGACACCCATGAAGACGTCAATCGAACGGCGCTCGTGCACCGCGACATTGGACCGGGTACGCGAATACCGCACGTTCAGCGATGGCGAGAACCCCATGTATTCGATCGTCTCGAAGCTGGCCGAAAGCCCCAGCGTGCCGCGCAGGTCGCGCCGTCCGTCGGGCTGCATCGCATCGGCAGGAAAGCGGCGCTGCTCCAGATCCACGCTGGACGTCAGCCGCATACCCGCCACCGGTTCGGCCATTGTATAGCTGACCAAGGCCCGCTGCGCGGTGTTGCGGACATGCGACGCCTGGGCATCCGTCTGCCGAAACGCGGCCATCACCAGCAGGTTCGCCCCGCTGTCAAGAACATGCGCCGCCTCGACCTGCGCGCCAAGGACCGTGGCCGACCGCGCCGCGCTGTCGTGGCGGCGCTGATGCTGGCCACTGAGCGCGAAACGAAGGCTGGTGCCGGGGCGCAACTGAACCATGCGCGACAGCTCAAGCTGCGCGAAATCGCTCAGCGGGTCGCCCCCGTACCACGACCGGCCGAACCGGCCGGCGATTTCGTGGACGGCCGTGTTGTCGGCGACCGCCATGCGATGGACGATGCCCACCTCGGCGCTCTGAAAGGCATAGTCGCTGGCGCGGGCCTCCGGGGCCTGCGCGCGGGCGTCGCTGGACAGCCGGTAGCTGCGCGACGACAGCGCGGCGGTCAGGGCCGTATTGCTGCGCGCGGTTTCGGCAATGCGGTATCGCAGCCGCATATCAAGCGCGAATTCGATGCCGGACAGCGCCCGCGACGCGCCTTGCAGGCGGAAGGGGATACCAAACAGGTCAATGACCTCGGTGCTGGTGCCATCGTTGATGTTGGAGGACGCGGTAATGCCAAGACTTGCGCGCAGATCCAGCGGATTGGCGCGCCGGGCGTGGTTGAAGTTGCGTTCAGCGGCTTCGCGGGCCTCGGCGTCCGGGGCGGAATGGGCGGCACGGCGCAGCCACAACTGCGCGCGCGAATGCGCCCCCCGGTGGAAATCCGACCGCCCGGCCAGCATCGCGGCCTCGAACCTCTGCTCATCGGTGTCAGCCGCAGCATAGGCCGCGTGGGCAACCGCGCGCGCTTCGTCAAAGGCGCCAGTGTGCTGCAGGGCCGCCGCCAGCAGCACCAGCGCATCCGCATCGCGCGCGTCGCGCTCGACCAGCGCACGCGCCAGCGCGAGGGCGATCTCGGGCCGACCGCGTGTCAGGATCTGCCGACCAAGCAGGATGGACTCGTCGCGGTCCAGCGTGATCCCCGCCCCCTCGGCCCGCGCCGCGCGCGGCTCAAGCCCTGCAATCGCCACGCCAAGCATCAGCGCGACAGCGTGGCAGAGCAGGCGACAGACCGTCCTCATCGGCAGTCACCTGCGCCGGTCATTGCGCCCGGGCGATAAAGGCGCCGCGTTCGGTTCCGAACACCACCACCCCGGCAGAGGCCGCAGCCCCTTCACCCGCGATCATGCCGTCGAAGGTGCCAGTGCCACCCGACAGCCCGTTGGCAGTCCCAGAAAAGTTGCCTTGAGCGTCGATTGCGGTGAACACCAGAACGACATCATCCAGCGTGACGGGTTGCCGACGACCGTTCACAAATACCACTTCGTCCATGCTCCGGCGATCAAAAATGACGCCCTCGATGCTGCCGGCACGCGCACCATCGGCACTGCGCTGATCGGCGAAGAAATCCAGATCAAGCCGCACACGCCCTTCGGTGCGTTGCAAAAGTGCGCCGGATGTATCCGCACCCACATTGGTGCCGACATTGCGCACGCCCGCGTAGCTCCCAACGTGCGTCACCTCGACCTCGCGCGGCATCTCTGGGGTTTCGCCGCGCGCCAGCATCGTGCCGCCGAATTCCGAGTCGAGCCGGATCGGAGTGCCCACCACACCGGCTGCAAGGTCGTAATCCGCATCCGTGCGGACCAGAGCCAGATATCGACGCGCGCCGCCGACGTTTTCGAACGCCGCGAAGCCGCGGACATCGCGTCCAGGCACGCGCCGGAAAGCCCCGGAAAGGTCGAACGGATCGCCCTGCACGTTCAGCGTGTCGGTGTCCGGGTCATACGTAATCGACGTGACGTCGCCCGTGTAGCGTTGTTCGGCTGTGGGGATGGGCGCAATCTGGCCGCTTCCACCAGACCCAGACCCACCACCACCACTGCACGCCATTAACGCCCCGCAGACTGCGAGGGTGATCGCTGAGTTCTTCATGTTGTACCGACCGTTTCTGCTCTGGCCTCTTTGTTGAGCAAAGCATAACGCGGCCGTGATGGTTGTGGATAGCCCGCTCCGCCACGGAGCGGGCGGCAATGCGGCAAAAGCGCAACAGCGGCACAGGGTGCCGCACGCGCCCCTTCAAACGAACAAAGCCCCCGGTCCGGGGGCTTTGTCGCAATGGAGACGTGCGTCGGTTCAGGCGCTTTCTGCGGCCCGCGCCTTGGCGATTTCCTTTTTCACCTTCAACGCCGCGGGCGACAGTTCGTCATCCTTGGCACGCGTCAGATAGGCATCCAGCCCGCCGCGGTGATCGACGCTGCGCAGCGCCGCCGAGGAAACCCGGAACCGCACGGAACGGCCCAGCGAGTCGGACAACAGCGAAACATCCTGCAGGTTCGGCAGGAAGCGGCGCTTCGACTTGTTGTTGGCGTGGCTTACATTGTGGCCGGACATCGGCCCCTTACCGGTCAGTTCGCAGCGGCGCGACATGGCAATTGATCCTCGTTTCCCTGCACAGCCCGCAACGGGTTCCGCGCATAAACCAAACAGACGCCCCGGGGCGCCCGCAAACTCAAGTCGCGCTAATATGGGTATTCCGTGCGGGCGTCAAGCGATTCACTCGTCACCGCTCCGACCTGCGACGCCGCGCTGCATCAGCTGCTCCAGCACATCCTGCGCGGCGGGGCCCGGGGCCCTGCGCCCGGCGATCACATCGCGGGCGGCAATGTCAAGGAGTGCACGCGCCTGCGGAGTTTCCAGTCGGGCAAGCAAACCCTGGCGCACATCTTCAAGGAACCAGTGACGCGCCTGTTCGGCGCGGCGTGCGGTCCAGTGGCCGTTTTCGCGCCGCCACGCCACAAGCGTGCGGATCTCGCCCCAGGCGTCGGCTACGCCGGTCCCTTCAAGCGCGGAAACCGTCATCGCCTTGGGAAAGCCGTCGGGGTCCTGCGGGCGGCGACGCAACAGCCGCAGGGCCCCGGCATAATCGGCGCGGGTGCGCTGTGCAGCGGATTGCAGATCGCCATCGGCCTTGTTCACGACGATCAGGTCGGCCACCTCCATGATCCCGCGCTTGACGCCCTGCAACTCGTCCCCGCCCGCAGGTGACAGCAACAGCACGAACACGTCCGAAAGCTCGGCCACCACGGTTTCGGACTGACCCACGCCCACGGTTTCGATCAGCACAACATCGAAGCCCGCGCCTTCGCACAGCGCCACCGCTTCGCGCGTGCGCCGGGTAACACCCCCCAGATGCGATTGGCTGGGCGAGGGGCGGATGAACGCATTGGTATCGCGCGACAGCTGTTCCATCCGCGTCTTGTCGCCAAGGATCGACCCCCCGGTGCGCGCGCTCGACGGGTCCACGGCCAGCACCGCCACCCGCAGCCCCTGCGCCGTCAGCATGAGCCCGAAGGTTTCGATGAAGGTCGATTTTCCGACTCCAGGCGTTCCGGACAGACCGATGCGAATGGCCTGTCGCCCCTGTCCGACCGCCAGCAAACGCTCAAGCAGGGCATCGGCCCGGGCACGGTGATCCGCCCGGCGGCTTTCGACAAGGGTGATAGCCCGGGCCAAGGCGCGCCTGTCGCCGTCTGCCACCGCCTGCGCAAGCTCCTCGATCTGCACCGCCCCTGCCCCTTCGCTGCCATGCCCCTGTCTTGCCCCGTGCCGACAGAGAATGTCCAGCCTTCAGCGCAGGATGGGCTCCAGCGGATCATAAAGCGCGCGCGCCAACCGCCCGTCTGCGCCAAAGGCCACTTCGGGGAGCGTATCAGGCTTGTACCGCAGCGTTCGCAATTCGCCTTCGGTCACAAGCCGCCGCTGCGTGACCACCCCTGCGGGGTCGCGCCACTCCGGGTCAATCCTTCCCCCGGTGATGGTGGCGCGGAAATAGATGTCCACCTGATGAAAACTGCCCCCCGGATCATGAAACTCGTTCACCAGACAGGGCGCGCCGACCCGGATGCGCAAGCCGCATTCTTCGTGGATTTCACGCGCGAGATTATCGGGCAACGAGGCGCCGCGCTCGACTCCGCCGCCGGGCGCGCACCACAGGTCGCTGACCCCGCCGGGCCAGGCATTAACCAACAAAAGCCTGCCGCGATGCAGGATTATCGCCCGCGCTGCCAGACGTACAGGATTGCTCATGACGCACCGCCCTTTCGCCTTTCACCTCTGGCAGCGGGGCGGAGGCATGTCTATATCGTTGCAGTGATGAAGCGTTTTTTTGCATCCCTTCTGCTCGGCGCCTGCGCGGGCGCGGCGAGCGCGGACGACTGCGTCGTGCTGATGCACGGGTTGGCGCGGACGGAAATATCGCTTGTGGCGATCGAAGAAACTCTGTCGTTTCACGGCTACAGAACCGTGAACCGGGGCTATCCGTCCCGCAGCGCACCGATCGATGATCTGGTTGACCATGTCGGCACCGCGTCCAAGGAGTGCGCCGACGCCGATCGGATGCATTTCGTCACCCATTCCATGGGCGGCATCCTTGTCCGCGCCTGGCTGCAGGACCACCGGCCCGACAACCTGGGCCATGTGGTGATGATGGCGCCGCCGAATCACGGCTCGGAACTGGTCGATCTGTTCGCCGAAATCGAGGTTTTCGAATGGGTCAACGGCCCGGCCGGGCTGGAACTGGGCACGATGGAGGACGCGACGCCGCTGCTGCTGGACTTCCCGGACTATTCGCTGGGGATCATTGCCGGGAACGTGTCGCTGAACCCGCTGGCCTCGGCCCTGATCGAAGGCGACGACGATGGCAAGGTGTCGGTGGAAAGCACGATGATCGACGGCATGAGCGATCACATCGTGATGCCGGTGACGCACACCTACATGATGCTCAACCCGATGGTAATGGCGCAGGTGCTCGAGTTCCTGCGCCACGGGGCATTCGATCACGGCATGACGTTCCCCAATGCACTGCGCAAGCTTGCCAGTCCCTGACGCGAAGACTCTGTCCCCCAGGGCCATTCACGACGCCCCGCGCGATGACCGACGCACTCAGGCGCGCAGTATCCGGAACGCCGCCGACGCCCCCCAGCCAAAGAACAGAGCGATCAGCAGCGCCAAGGCACCATACATAAACGGGCTCTCATACGCCATGTTGTAGAGCCACCGCTCCAGCACCGCCTTCTGAACGTCGATTTCAGCGTCATACCTGTCGATCACCACGCCATCGCGCACCAGAAAGACCCGCGTGGCATATGTCCCTTCGATCAGGTTCTTGGGAAGCGAGATTGTCGAACTGAAAAGGGTGTCGCGCTCCAGCGTGACCGCTGTTTCCAACTGCTGATACAAGTCTTCGCGCGACCGGATCCGGATCAGCGCGTCGCTGAACGCAGCCGGGTTCGCGACGGTCGCATCTTCGCGCGCCTCGAAGATCGCCAGCCGCGTGGAAATCCGGTGGCGCAGGTCGTCATCCATGCCCAGAATACGCTCCAGCGGGCCGGTGGCTGCAACCGCATAGAAACTTGGCGCCGCCCGGATGCGCATGGATTCCACGTTTACCCAGACACCCATCCGCCGCGCCTTGCGCCAGATAACCGCCGGCACGGGCGGGCCTTCGATGGTGACGATCACGTTCAGGTCGCTGTCCTCGGGGATCGGCCCCTCGCGCCGCACGGCGCCATAGACAAGGATCTCGGAGCCTTCGAAATTCACCGTCAGCGAAAGCTGCTTCTGGCTCAGCCCTGCCAGGATTTCTTCGGCCCGCACGGGAAGCGCGGCGGCGATCAACAGCGCAAGGAGCACGACCACCCGCATCAGATTCGCCCCGGCACGGAAATCGAATACAGCTCGGCAGGTGTCCACAGGAGATCAAAGGCGATCTTGCCACAGACCGCCAGCACCAGCAGCGCCAGCAGGATGCGCAGCATTTCGGGGCGCAACCGCAGGCCCATGCGCGTGCCCACCTGCGCGCCGATCACCCCGCCCACGATCAGGAACACCGCGAGAAGCACATCGACCGAATGGTTGGTCACCGCATGCATCATGGTGGTAAACGCCGCTACGAACATGATCTGAAACAGCGACGTGCCCACCACCACCTTGGTCGGCATTCCCAGCAGATAGATCATCGCCGGCACCATGATGAATCCGCCGCCCACGCCCATGATCGCCGCCAGCACACCGACAGCCATGCCCAGGACCAACGGTGGAAACACACTGATATACAACCCCGAGGTGCGGAATTTCATCTTGAACGGCAGATTGTGCACCCAGATGTGGGTGTGCAGCTTGCGTCTGATGGCGCCGGGATTGCGCGACCGCAGCAGCGCGCGCGTGCCCTCTTGCAGCATCATCAGCCCGATGGCACCCAGAAACACCACATAGGACAGCTGCACCACCAGATCGATCTGGCCAAGGCGGCTCATGAGGTTGAACAGCCAGATGCCGATGCCCGACCCGACCATCCCGCCCACCAGCAGCACCACGCCCATGCGCAGGTCCACAGTCTTGCGCTGCAGATGCGCCAGCACCCCCGAAATGGACGAGGCCACCACCTGATTGACGCCGGTGGCCACCGCCACGGTCGGCGGCACGCCGATGAAGAACAGCAAAGGTGTGATCAGAAAGCCACCGCCCACGCCGAACATGCCCGAAAGCAGTCCCACACCCCCGCCCACCCCCAACAGGAGGAAGGCGTTGACCGATATCTCGGCAATGGGCAGATAAACCTGCATTTCCCGACCTTAGATCGCACCTGCGCAGCATGTCCAGCGCGGGCGGCTCAGCGTTCCTTCACATAGGGCTCGCCCCCGGCGCGCGGAGGGATCGCCTTGCCCACGAAACCGGCCAGAATCACCACGGTCAGCACATAGGGCAGCGCCTGCATGAACTGCGCAGGCAGCACGATAAAGCCCAGATCGATGTTCTGGTAGCGATTGGCGATGGCTTCCAGCAGCCCGAACAGCAGCACCGCGCCCAGTGCGTGCCAGGGCCGCCATTTGGCAAAGATCATTGCCGCCAGCGCGATGAACCCGCGCCCCGCCGTCATGTCCTTGACGAACCCCGCCGACAACCCCGTGGCCAGATAGGCCCCCGCCAGCCCGCACAGCACGCCGCAGATCATCACCGCCCCGTAGCGCAGGCCGACAACCGAGATGCCGGCGGTATCGACAGCGGCCGGGTTTTCGCCCACGGCGCGCAGGCGCAAACCGAAGCGCGTGCGAAACAGCATGTACCAGGTCAGCGGCACGCACAGCAGCCCCACATAGACCAGGATCGAATGCCCCGACAGGATCACCGAATAGAATGGCCCCAGCACCGGCACATCGCGCACCGCATCGGCAAACGGCAGGTTCAGTCGTGGAAACCGCGCGTCCCCGGTCAGCGTGGGCGTGCGCCCGCCTTGCCGGAACCAGTTCTGCGCGATCACCACCGTCAACCCGGCAGCAAGGAAGTTGATCGCCACCCCCGAAATCAGCTGGTTGCCGCGAAAGGTGATCGACGCCACGCCATGGATCAGCGACAGGAACACGGACGCGATGATGCCCGCGCACAGGCCCAGCCAGACATTGCCGGTGGTGAACGCCAACGCCGCCGAGAAGAAGGCAGCCGCCAGCATCTTGCCCTCAAGTCCGATGTCGAAGACGCCCGCGCGTTCGGAAATCAGCCCCGCAAGTGCTGCGAACAGCAGGGGCGTGGCGAGCCGCAGCGTGGAATCGAGGATCTGGACAACCGCGATCAGGTCCATCAACTGCGCCTCCCCAAAGCGAACACCCGGGCGATGGGAATACGCACCAGATTGTCCAGCGCCCCGGTGAACAGGATCACCAGCGCCTGGATGACCACGATCAGTTCGCGCGGAATGTTCGTCCACAGCGCCAGCTCGGCGCCGCCCTGATACAGGAACCCGAACAGCACGGCGGCCAGGAACACCCCGAACGGATGATTGCGCCCCATCAGCGCCACCGCGATCCCGATGAAACCCGCCCCCTCGACCGCGTTCAGCAGCAACCGGTTCGCCTCGCCC
>SKKS01000283.1 GCA_007123625.1 Paracoccaceae bacterium | reverse complement strand
GTGTAAACAATATCAATTACTTACGCGATTAACTGACGAACCTGGGGGCTCGGGTGCGCTTCTCCGGCCTTCCCCCTCAGCCCCGGATCACCGGCAGGGGGATATGCTCGTCGCGGTCCTGGGGCGGCAGGTCGAACAACCCCTGCCCCCAGCGCTCGGCGCGCCATTCCTCCTTGGCGGCCTGTATCCTCTCGCGCGATGACGCGACGAAATTCCACCAGATATAGCGCGGCCCACCCATCGTGGCGCCGCCCAGCGCCATCAATCGCGCCCCGCGCGCGCCCGCGCTGACCGTGATCCGGTCGCCGGGACGGAACACCATCATCTGCCCGGCCTCGAATTCCTGCCCGGCAATATTGACAGACCCTTCGGTGATATACAGCCCACGGTCCTCGTGATCGTCGGGCAGCGGAAAGCGCGCGCCGGGCTCCAGCACCACATCCAGATAAAAGGCTTCGGAATGCAGTGTGGCAGGGGCCCGGGCGCCATAGGCAGTCCCAAGGATCAGCCGCGCGGTGACACCGGTGTCGGTGATCTCGGGCAGCGCGCCCGCGCCGTGATGCTCGAAAAACGGCGCGTCATCCTCGCGGCTCTCGGGCAGCGCGATCCAGGTCTGAATGCCGAACAGGCTTGATGGTCCCTGCCGCGCGGCCTGCGGCGTGCGTTCGGAATGGGTCACGCCCTTGCCCGCCATCATCCAGTTCAGCGCCCCGGGGCGGATCACCTGATCGGCGCCGGTGCTGTCGCGGTGGTGGAATTCGCCGCGATACAGATACGTCACCGTGCCCAGTCCGATATGCGGATGCGGGCGCACGTCCACCCCCTGCCCGGTCAGGAATTCGGCCGGTCCCGCCTGGTCGAAAAAGATGAAGGGCCCGACCATCTGCCGCTTGGGCGCGGGCAGCGCGCGGCGCACCTCGAACCCGCCGATGTCGCGCGCGCGGGGCACGATCAGGGTTTCGATCGCATCTGCCCCCACATCATCGGGGCAACCGGGGTCCAGCGTCGGGTTCCAGCTCATGTCGGGTCCTCCTGTTCGCAGGTGCCAGCCTAGCGAAACCGGGGAAGCATGCACAGGGAAATCCCCTATCCAGCGGTGGCGCCGTCCGGTGCGGGCTGTGCCCGCCGCGCTCGGATCTGGCCGCCCAGCTCCAGTGTATAGCCCGCCAGCGCATCCATCGCCGCCCCGGCCGCGCCCGCATCCTGCGCCGCGACCGCGTCTGCCAGCGCGTTGTGCAGATCGACGATCCGCGACCGCGACCGCGCGGTAAAGGTGATCATGTTCATCAGCGGCTGCATCGCCTCGACCGCGCCGGCAAGATGCCACGACAGCACCGGGTTGCGCCCCGCATCGACCAGCGCCCGGTGAAACGCCACGTCCGAGGCGCAGAAATCCTCGTCGCTCAGGCCCGCAGTCCCCTGCCGGGCAATCTCGGCGCGCATGGTCGCCAGGTGCTGCGGCTCCCGGCGTGCGCAGGCCAGCGGCAAACAGGCGCGTTCCAGCGCGAAGCGCGATTCGCATGCGGTTTCGAAGTCCACGCGGTTCATCGACAGCAACAGCGTGGCGGTGGTGACCAGATGCTCCTGCGCCTCGTCGAACCCCAGCCGGTTGACGAAGGCGCCGCCCGTTGCCCCGCGCTGGGTTCGGATAAGGTTCTGCGCCGCCAGCCGCTTGAGCGCCTCGCGCACAGTGGGGCGCGAGACACCGAATTGCGCCGCAAGGTCGGATTCCGATGGCAACCGCCCGTCCGCAGGCAGATGCCCGGCCAGGATCGCATCGCGGATGGTGCGCGCGATCTGCTGCGAAAAATCCCGGTCGCCGTCCAGTTCGGTTTTCAAGGGTCTGCCCCGTCTGATGAAGGAATTCAATTGTCTGACAATTGAAGGTCTGATATGTCTGACATATCCGATTCCCCGGACCAGACCAACCCCCAAGGGCACGCACACGGGGCTGAGCCATGCAGATCGCCGCGACCATGCGCAGAATGCGGGCCCCCCACTGGCTGGGGTTCTACGGGCTGGTGATCGCGGGCTGGGCGGCGCTTTATGCGATGCAGCTTCCCGCCGACCTGCTGGCCGCCGCCGAGTTTTATGGCGCCGAGTTCTGGGCGGCGCTGTGTGTCGTCGAACCCGGGTTGGCAGGGGCGCCGCAACTGTTCCTGATGTGGTCGCTCATGGCCGGCGCGATGATGGCGCCGACGCTGGTGCCGACGCTGGCCACTTGGGACGATCTGGTGGCCACCGGTCGCGCACCGGGCTTCGGGCTGTTGCTGGGGGGCTATCTGCTGGTCTGGCTGGGGTTCGCGGTGCTGGCGACGGGGGCGCAGATTGCCCTTTCGGGCGCCGGACTGCTGACGCCCGTGGGCGAAAGCACCAGCCGCTGGCTGAGCGCGGCGCTGTTGGCAGGCGCGGGCGCTTATCAATTTTCAACATTGAAGGAAGCATGCCTGGCAAAATGCCGCCGGCCGCTGACATTTTTCATGCAACACTGGGATCAGGGCCCCTGGCGTATGGGGCTGCGGCTGGGCGCGGTCTGTCTGTGCTGCTGCTGGGCGCTGATGTTGCTGGGCTTCGTCGGCGGCACCATGAACCTGTTGTGGATGGGCGGGGCCATGGTGCTGATGACGCTTGAGAAACTTCCTGAAATCGGTCGCCGAATCACACGTCCGCTGGGCGTGGCGCTACTGGCCGCCGCTGCTGTCACACTGATCTTCTGAGGAGGAGCCACAATGGCCGAGACACTGGAAAAACAAACGGTTGGCACCGTTCCCTGGGCCATCCGGGGCGAGTTGATCCTGAATTGCAACTGCACGGTCTTCTGCCCCTGCGTGGTCAGCCTGGGCCAGCATGCGCCCACCGAAGGCCATTGCCAGGCATGGTCCGGCGTGCGGATCGACGAAGGCCACTATGGCGACACCGACCTGAGCGGTCTGAATGTCGGCCTGATGCTGGAAATCCCCGGCCTCATGGCGCGCGGCAACTGGAAGGCGGCGGCATT
>SKKS01000260.1 GCA_007123625.1 Paracoccaceae bacterium | reverse complement strand
GCACACCATGCGGGCGCGTCGGCGCGCGGCGTCATACCTTTGGGGGGCTATCCGGGCCGAACTGCCAGCGTGCCCGGCGTGGCACCCGGACCGCCAGCATCGGCTTCAGAAGCGGCGAGGCATAGCGGCGCAGGTCCAGCGCCTCATGTACGCCCACGGTTTCGTGCCCATCGATCCGGGTGCGCACGGTGGCGCGTGTATAGAAGGGCGCATCCAGCATCGCCAGCACCTGCTGCGGGCGATACCCGGCATCGGCCCGTGTTTCGCGCCGCACTGCCCATCGGCTGCGCACCATGGCCGCGCGCGGCGGCGGTTCCACGGTTTCGGTGCGGCCGTCTGTGTGGAACTGCAACGCGGTGGTGGTGTGGCTGCCGTCGCGCAGTGTGGCGTCATAGAAACAGCGCGCGCCCCCCGCATGAGGGTAGCGCCCCCAGGTCCAGTAGTCGAAATCCGCCTCGAGCGCCGCCGTGCCGGAATTGGCGTCGAAATAGCCGTGCCCCTGCCAGCGGTGGCCGGGCTCCAGGTCTACCTCTATCCGGGCAATGGGGGCGATGGGCTGCCAGTGGTGCCGCCCGTCCGGGGTCAGCGCGTGGTGCTGTCCGAATACTGCTTCCGGATAAAGCACGATCCGCCCGCGCATGCGGCTGACAAGCGGGGGCGAGGAAACCTCGTTCACGTCGATTACCAGCCGGTCGCCCTCCCACCGCATCGCACTGGGGCCGACTTCGAGCACATCGGCGCTTTGACGCAGGGCGCTGCGGCCCCGGTCGGTCATGGCGAACCGCCCCTTTGGTCCATAGGTCGCCACGTTGATGCAGCAATGGTTCGCCGGATCGCGTCGCCCCGACCAGCGATACCACGGCGAAAACACCGACCCGATGAAGCCGATCACCGAAACCGCGCGCGTCCCGTCGTCGCTGACCCCGTCCACGTACCACCAGGCATAACCGTCGGGCGCCACATGGACGCCGAAGTCCGGTCCGCCAGCACTGCTTCGGCTGCGTGTTTCCCCGACAGGGCCGCCATCGGCACCCCCGCGCCCGGATGCACCCCGCCCCCCGCCAGATACAGGCCCGCCAATCGCGTCCGCGCCCCGGGCCGCAGGAAGGTCGCCGCCGCCCCGTCCGGGGACAGCCCGTAAAGCGCCCCCTGCGAGTGCGGGAACATCCGTGCGAAACTTTCGGGCGGCGTCAGGGCCGATGCGTCGGCCGTCGGGCTCAGGTGCAACCCGAACTGCGCCAGCCGAGTGAAAGGGTGTATCTGACATTCGTGGTCCTCGGTTTTGGGGCCGGTAGTGGGGGCGGCATTTGTGGCAGGGGCGTTCAGGATGAACTGCATCCGCTCTGGCCCGCCACCGTGCTCACCACTGCGCCCTGCATGCTCCGCGCGGTCTTGCGCACAGACATAGATCGTGGGCGCATGCGGGGTCTGTCCGCGCGCCAGCGGCATGAACTCGTCGCGCGGGGCATCGGCAAAAAACACCGTGTGATAGGCCAGCGCCTCTGCGCCAAGCCCTTTGGGCGCCACCTGCGCGGCCAGCGTCCAGACCCGCGCCGACAGGCTGCGCGGGTGGGTCTGGCGGCGCGACGGCGCAGCGCGCGGGGTATCAATCAACCCCTGCAGTGCCGCAGGATCGCCGTTGAACACCACCGCGCCGCAGTCCAGTTGCGTGCCGTCGCACAGATCGACCCCCGCCACACGCCCGCCGGAATGACGCACACGCGCGACACCTTCGCCCAGCCGCAGCGTCCCGCCCAGATCAGTGAACACTTCGGCGAGCGCCGATGCCAGCGCCGCCATACCGCCCCGGACTGCCCAGACGCCGCGCGCCTCGGCTTGCCAGATCAGGCCCAGCACCGCGGGCGCATGCAAGGGGTTTCCCCCGACATAGGTTGCATAGCGCCCGAATAGCTGTTGCAGGCGTGGCTCGGCGAAGCGCCGGGCCAGCATGGCCTTAAGGCTGCGCCCCGGGGCCAGCCACGGCAGCAGCCGGGGCCGGGCCAGCGCTGCCTGCGCTGCCGCCAACACGCGCGGACGCGGTGCCCGCATGACCGGTGCCTCGAACGCTGTGAACAGCGCGCGGGTTTCGGCCTCGAATCGCAGGAAATCGGATCGCGCGCGCGATCCGAAGGCGGCTCCGATCGCATGTGCGTTGGCCTCTGGCCCCGGAAACAGGTCCAGCCGCGTCCCGTCACGCCAGAAATGCCGCGCCAGCACCGGCAACGGCGTCAGCTTGACTTGCGCACTCAGCGTCGTTCCGGCAGACTCGAACAGGTCTTCGAGCACGTCGCGCAGCGTCAAAACCGTTGGCCCCGCGTCCACGTTTCCTGCAATGCTTGGCAGGACGCGCATCTTGCCGCCCGGCCAGGTGTGCGTTTCGAATATCGTTACATCGGCCCCCGCCGCCGCCAGCCTGATCGCCGCCGCCAACCCGCCGATTCCGGCGCCGATCACGAAAATCCTGTGTTGGTCGCGGCCCATGCGAGGAATTCTTGACTCTTTGTTCCGAAGTGTCCAGTATTATTTACAGGTTACTGTCTATACAAACTGACAGATACAAAGCGAGGGCGGCATGGATGTAAGCAAGCGAATCGACAGGGCCATGACGGCCGCCATTTCGCGCGCGCAAGGCGCAGGCAATGCGGGCGACGCCGTGCCGGGGCGTCTGGCGGCAGCGCTGAATTATGCGGTAACCCCTGGCGGGGCGCGGATACGGCCGACAATCTGCCTGACCGTGGCGCTGGCTTGCGGCGATGACCGGCCCGAGCTGGCTGATCGTGCGGCGTCGGCGCTGGAACTGATCCATTGCGCCAGCTTGGTGCATGACGACCTGCCCGCCTTTGATGACGCCGATTTCCGCCGGGGCAAGCCGACGGTGCACATGGCGTTCTCCGAGCCGCTGGCCGTGCTGACCGGCGACAGCCTGATCATCGCGGCCTTTGACACCCTGACCCGTGTGCCGGATGAAGATGCGCTGCGCGCGCTGCGACTCGTCCGCCTGCTGGCGCATCACACCGGAATGCCGCATGGCATCTGTGCCGGGCAGGGCTGGGAAAGCGAAGCCAGTGTTGACCTGAGTGCGTATCACCGGTCCAAGACTGCGGCGCTGTTCGTTGCGGCGACCCAGATGGGCGCGCTGGCCGCCGGGCACGAACCCGAACCCTGGGAAGAACTGGGTGCCCGCATCGGCGAGGCGTTCCAGGTTGCCGACGATCTGCGCGACGCGCTTTATGACGAATCACAGTTGGGTAAGCCCGCCGGGCAGGACGCCACGCACGGACGGCCCTCGGCGGTTGAAAGCTACGGGGTACAGGGCGCCACGCGGAAGTTGCAGGAAATCCTGAGCGGGGCCATTGCCTCGATCCCATCGTGCCCGGGCGAGGCGCAGCTGGCGCAGCTTGTCCGTGTCTATGCCGAGCGCATGACCCCCGTCGCCTACGTCCGGACCTGAACCATGACGGACCCCACCGCCGGGCTGCCCGCGCCGCGCGCGTGGCGGCTGGATGGGCTTGCCAACCGGCTGGCCGCATCGCCCCGGTTCCGGTCCATCTGCGCGCGCGTTCCGGGGCTGCGCCGAATTGCCCGGGCCGAAGGCGCGGCGCTGTTCGACCTCATGCAGGGCTTCGTGCAAAGCCAGATGTTGCGCGCTTTGGTCGAATTGCGCGTGCTCGACATGCTCGCTGACACCCCCGCCACGGCTGCCACCCTGTCCCCGCGCGTGCAGGTCCCGCCCGAGCGATTGGCGGTGCTGCTGCAGGCGGGCGCGGCGATGGGCCTGTTGCGCAGACGGGGTGACCGCTACGCGCTGGCGCGGCGTGGCGCGGCGTTCCTGTCGGTGCCGGGGCTGGCCGAAATGGTGCGCCACCATGGCGTACTTTATGACGATCTGGCCGACCCTGTTGCCTTCATTCGTGGCGAAACCACGCCCGGGCTTGCTGACTTCTGGCCCTATGTCTTTGGTGCCGGTGGCCCGATGCCCCCCGAGGCGACCGAACGCTATTCGCGCCTGATGGCCGACAGCCAGTCCCTGGTGGCCGAAGAGGCGCTGGCCCATGTATCGCTGGGCAGCGCGCGGCGCCTGATGGACGTGGGCGGCGGCACGGGGACGTTTTTGCGCGCAGTACGCCAGCGCTATCCGGCGCTCGAGCTTGCGCTTTTCGATCTTCCCGGCGTGGTGGAACAGGCCGCGCTGCCTGCGGATGTGGCGCGACACGGGGGGTCGTTTCGCACGGATCCGCTGCCTGCAGGCGCTGATGTCATCAGCCTTGTGCGGGTGCTCTACGATCATTCCGACGCGACCGTGCGCGCGCTTCTGGCCCGCGTCCATGCGGCTCTTCCGCCGGGCGGACGAGTGCTTGTGATCGAGCCCATGTCCGGCGGGAAACGGCCAGATCCTCAGACCGATGTGTATTTTTCTGTTTACACAATGGCCATGCAAACCGGGCGCACCCGCAGTGCCGAAGCAATTTCCGGGCTTTTGTCCGAGGCCGGCTTCGCAGAAATATCCTGCGAAAAAGGGCACATACGCTATTTGACCAGTCTCGTTGAAGCGCACAAGCCCAAAGGTCGTGCGGTTGATGGCACAGACTGTCAATAATAGTTGACAGTCTGTGCTGTACCAATATGATTACAGTTGAAGGGTGTGAGTCGGACGACTGTTTCGAACGCACCAGCCGCGCTCGGGAGGAGCTTCGTGGATACTGCCGCCATCATCCTGTCTGCCCCGCGCCAGCTTCAGCTGGGCCGCGCCGGGCTCAAGGCGCCGGGATCTTCGGATATCGTGGTGCGCATTGCGCATTCGGGCATTTCCACCGGTACCGAAAAGCTGTTCTGGTCCGGAGAGATGCCTCCGTTCCCCGGCATGGGTTATCCACTGATCCCCGGCTACGAAGCTGCGGGCGAGGTGGTCGAGGCCGGGCGGGATTCAGGCTTCAAGCCTGGCGAGCATGTGTTCGTGCCCGGCGCAAACTGCTTCACGGCGAATGAACGCGGCCCTGTGTTCGGCCTGTTCGGCGCCGCCGCGAAAATGCTGGTGACCGACGCAAGCCGGGTCACGCGAATCGATCCCGAGATGGGCGCCGAAGGTGCGCTTCTGGCGTTGGCTGCCACCGCGCGCCACGCCATTGCGGGCGCCAATGCCACCCCGCCTGACCTGATCGTCGGGCACGGGGTTCTGGGTCGGCTGATCGCGCGGATCACCCGCGCAATGGGCGCCCCGGCCCCGCAGGTGTGGGAGGTCAACCCCGCCCGCCAGACCGGTGCCAGGGGCTACTCGGTATGTCACCCCGACAACGATCCGCGCCGCGATTACACCTGTATCATGGATGCGTCCGGCGCCGAGGGGCTGATCGACAGCCTGATCGGGCGGATCGCCAAGGGGGGCGAGGTCGTGCTGGCGGGGTTCTACACCAAGCCGCTGCAATTCGCCTTTGTCCCCGCCTTCATGCGCGAGGCGCGCCTGCGCATCGCCGCCGAATGGCAGCCGCAGGATCTGATGGCCACGCGCGCCCTGATCGACAGCGGCAGGCTGTCGCTGGACGGGCTCATTACCCACCGCGCCCGGCCCGAGAATGCGGCCCAGGCGTATGAAACGGCCTTCAGTGACCCTGATTGCCTCAAGATGATTCTGGACTGGGAGGCCACAGCATGACCCTCGACATCCCCGATCTCAAGGATTTCGACAAGCGCCTGCGCGACGAGGCATCCGAAGATCCGACGCTGGAAGTGCCGCAGGCACCGCCGACGAAAAAGACCCAGATCATCGCGATCTACGGCAAGGGTGGCATCGGGAAGTCGTTCACGCTGGCCAATCTGTCGTGCATGATGGCAGAGCAGGGCAAGCGCGTGTTGCTGATCGGGTGCGACCCGAAATCCGACACCACCAGCCTTCTGTTCGGCGGCAAGGCCTGCCCGACAATCATCGAAACTTCGACCCGCAAGAAGTTGTCGGGCGAAGAGGTCGCCATCGGTGATGTCTGCTTCAAGCGCAATGGCGTCTTCGCCATGGAGCTGGGTGGCCCCGAGGTCGGTCGCGGCTGCGGCGGGCGCGGCATCATCCACGGGTTCGAGCTGCTGGAAAAGCTGGGCTTCCACGACTGGGACTTCGACTATGTCCTGCTGGATTTCCTTGGCGACGTGGTTTGCGGTGGCTTCGGCCTGCCCATCGCGCGCGACATGGCGCAAAAGGTGATCGTGGTCGGATCGAACGACCTGCAATCGCTTTATGTCGCCAACAACGTCTGCTCTGCGGTGGAATACTTCCGCAAGATGGGCGGCAATGTCGGCGTGGCCGGGCTGGTCATCAACAAGGACGACGGCACCGGCGAGGCAGCGGCCTTTGCGAAATCGGTGAATATCCCGATCCTGGCCGCGATCCCGGCCGATGATGATCTGCGCAAGAAATCAGCCAATTACCAGATCGTCGGTACCGCTGCCGGCCCTTGGGGCACGCTGTTTGCGGAACTGGCCGAGAACGTGGGCGAGGCCCCGCCGCTGCGTCCGACGCCACTGAGCCAAGACGGGCTTCTGGCGCTGTTCGACAGCAAGGACACCGGCGGCGATGTGGTGCTGGAACCTGCCACCGATGCCGACATGCGCGGCAAGCACGCCGCCCCGAAGCAATCGCTGGAAGTGGTGTACGACGATGCATGATGATTTCAGACTCGGGGACTTTGCCGATAAGGCGCAGGGGGGCCAGCCCCCCGTCGCCTGCGGCGACTCCCCCCGGAGTATTTCAGGCAAGACGAAGGGCGAAGTGGCCTATGACGGCGCCGCCGAGGCCCCGGTCGAGCGTGTGATCGAACGCGACGACGTGGCGACGACCCCGGTCGACGGGATGGGGTGCCATGCACCGTCCGAGAAGATGGAGGCGCAGGCGCGCGCGGCGGGCAACGGCGAGGTGCTCGACCAGTTCGCAAAGGACTATCCGCGTGGGCCCCATGACAAGCCGGAATCGATGTGCCCGGCCTTTGGCAGCTTGCGCGTTGGCTTGCGCATGCGGCGGGTGGCCACGGTGCTGTCGGGGTCGGCCTGTTGCGTCTATGGGCTGACATTCGTGTCGCATTTCTATGGGGCGCGGCGGTCGGTGGGCTATGTGCCATTCAATTCGGAATCGCTGGTGACCGGCAAGCTGTTCGAGGACATCCGCGACGGGGTGCACGAACTGGCCGACCCCGCGCGCTATGACGCCATCGTGGTGACGAACCTGTGCGTGCCGACTGCGAGCGGCGTGCCGTTGCGGTTGCTGCCGAAAGAGATCAATGGCGTGCGGATCATCGGCATCGACGTGCCGGGGTTCGGCGTGCCGACCCATGCCGAGGCCAAGGACGTGCTGGCCGGCGCGATGCTCAACTTCGCCCGCCAGGAAGTGTTGGCCGGGCCGGTGCCTGCCCCTGTTGCGGGGCGCGCGGACCGGCCCACGGTGACGTTGCTGGGCGAGATGTTCCCGGCGGACCCGATGATGATCGGCGCGATGCTGGCGCCCATGGGGCTGGCGGCCGGGCCGGTGGTGCCGTGCCGCGAGTGGCGCGAGCTTTATGCCGCGCTCGATTGTTCGGTCGTGGCGGCAATCCATCCGTTTTATGCGGCATCCGTCCGCGAGTTCGAGGCCGCAGGCCGTCCGATTGTCGGGTCTGCGCCTGTGGGTGTCGATGGCACGCATGATTGGCTGGCCGCCATTGGTGCCGCGCACGGTGTTCCCGCCGGGCAGATCGCTGCGGCCCAGAATGCGTTCGTGCCTGCGATCAAGGGTGCGCTTGCGGGGGCACCGATCAAGGGGCGGATCACGCTGTCGGGTTATGAGGGCTCGGAGCTGCTGGTCGCCAGGTTGCTGATCGAAAGCGGCGCCGATGTCGCCTATGTCGGCACTGCGTGCGCGGCATCGCGCTGGTCGGCGGCGGACAAGGACTGGCTGGAATCGCGCGGCGTTGTCGTGAAGTTCCGCGCGTCGCTGGCCGACGATCTGGCGGCCGCTGATGGGCTGGATCCCGATCTGGTGATCGGCACGACACCGGTGGTCCAGCACGCCAAGCAAAAGGGCACGCCGTCGCTTTACTTCACCAACTTGATTTCGGCGCGGCCCTTGATGGGTCCGGCCGGGGCGGGCAGCTTGGGCGAGGTGGTCAATGCCGCCATCGCAGGCAAGGCACGCATGGACAAGATGCGTGACTTCTTCGAGGGCGTGGGCGAGGGCGACACCGCAGGTATCTGGGAAGGCACCCCCAATCTGCGCCCCGATTTCCGCGCTCAGCACCAGAAGAAGCTCGACAAGGCCGCCCGCGCCGCCAAAGCGCAGGAGATGATCTGATGCTGGTTCAGGATCATGACCGGGCAGGCGGCTACTGGGGGGCGGTCTATGCCTTCTGTGCCGTCAAGGGCCTGCAGGTGGTGATCGACGGCCCGGTGGGCTGCGAGAACCTGCCGGTGACGAGCGTGCTGCATTACACCGATGCACTGCCGCCGCATGAATTGCCGATCGTCGTCACGGGCCTGGGCGAGGACGAGATGTCGTCGGGGACTGAAGAGTCGATGGCCCGCGCCTGGAAGGTGCTGGACCCGGCACTCCCTGCGGTGGTTGTTACCGGATCGATCGCGGAGATGATCGGCGGCGGTGTCACACCGCAAGGCACCAATATTCAGCGCTTCCTGCCGCGCACCATCGACGAAGACCAGTGGGAAGCAGCCGACCGGGCGATGACCTGGATCTTTACCGAATTCGGCATGACCAAGGGCCGGATGCCGCCTGAAAAGAAACGCGAAGAGGGCGCACGCCCGCGCGTGAACATTCTTGGCCCGATGTATGGCGTGTTCAACATGCCCAGCGATCTGGCCGAGATCCGTCGTCTGATCGCAGGGATCGGCGCCGAGGTCAATATGGTCATGCCCCTGGGCGCCCATCTGGCCGAGATGCGGAACCTTGTGAATGCCGATGTCAACGTGGTGATGTACCGCGAGTTCGGGCGCGGTCTGGCCGAAGTGCTGGGCAAGCCGTACCTGCAAGCGCCCATCGGGATGGACAGCACCACGCTGTTCTTGCGTCGACTGGGCGAGTTGCTGGGACTCGACCCGGAACCCTTTATCGCGCGCGAGAAGCATTCGACGCTGAAACCGATGTGGGACCTGTGGCGCTCGGTTACGCAGGATTTCTATGCGACCGCCAGCTTTGCCGTGGTCGCGAACGAGACCTATGCCCGCGGCCTGCGCAACTATCTGGAAAACGACCTGGGTATGCCCTGCGGCTTTGCAGTGGCGCGGGTGCGCGGCGCCAAGACTGACAACGACCGGGTTCGAGCCCTGCTGGCCGAGAAGCGTCCGCTGATCGTGTTCGGGTCCATCAACGAGAAGATGTATCTGGCCGAACTGAAGGCCGGACATGGGCCCGCGCCTGCGTTCATTCCCGCCAGCTTTCCCGGTGCCGCGATCCGGCGCCATACGGGTACGCCGATGATGGGCTATGCGGGCGCGACCTATGTGTTGCAGGAAGTTTGCAACGGGCTGTTTGATGCGCTGTTCCACATCTTGCCGCTGGGTGCGCAGATGGACGCGCATGAAGCGACGCCCGCCGAGTTGAAGCGCGATCTGCCCTGGTCCGAGGCGGCCAAGGCCGAACTGGACCGGATCGTTGCCCGCCACCCGATCCTGACCCGCATATCCGCTGCGCGCACCCTGCGCGACGCAATCGAGAAGGCCGCGCTGGAGCGTGGCGTCGAGAGGGTTGAAACCGAATTGGTGCAGGACATCAGCCCTGCACCCGCAAGCGCCTGAAAACAGGAGGAAAGATCATGGCCGACTATACGGTGAACACACCCCGCCCCCGCGCAGACCGCGCGCAGAGCTGGGAATACCGGCTGTATTTCTCCGTCATCTTCGCGCTGGCGCTGATGACCGGGGTGCTGACCTGGTCCTGGCGGCTGGCGACCACCGGGCGCATGCCCCGGCTGGGCCCCGTTGGGCGTGCGCTCAAGGATGCGCATGTCATTGCGCCCATCATTTTTCGCAGCTGAATAGCGGCGAAACCGTCCTTCCCGTAGGCCAGGGTCTGCGGGAGCGATGCTCCCCACAAGGGGGCGTCATCCCGGCCGCAGGGCGTGCGGCGTCAGTCTTATGATCCGGAGGATACTATGGCTGAAAATACCGACCTGTCGTTCACAGGTCTCACCGATGAGCAGGCCCAGGAGCTGCATTCTGTCTACATGAGCGGTTTGACGCTTTTTGTAGGCGTTGCAGTCGTGGCGCATATTGCCACCTATATCTGGCGCCCGTGGTTCTGAGGAGAAACAGGATATGTCCAAATTCTACAAGATCTGGCTCATCTTCGATCCGCGTCGCGTTTTCGTGGCGCAGGGGGTGTTCCTGTTCCTGCTTGCAGCGATGATTCACCTTGTGGTGCTGTCCAACGGCATCAACTGGTTCGCCAACGCCGCGGCACGCGCTGCCGGCGGCTGAGCAGGAAGTCCCAACTGCCGGTCGCGGGCGGTGAGTCCCTGACGCATCGCCCGCGCCAATCCGGCGGCTGTTTCTCATCGCATCAGGCCCCTGCGGGCCTGTTGCCTGAAACCTGGAGAGGGAAGCATGGCACTGCTCAGCTTCGAACGAAAATACCGCGTGCCCGGCGGCACGCTGGTCGGCGGGAATCTGTTCGACTTTTGGGTTGGGCCGTTCTACGTCGGCTTCTTCGGGGTCACGACGATTTTTTTCGCCGTCCTCGGCACACTTCTGATCTTCTGGGGTGCGGTGCTGCAAGGCACCTGGAATCCCTGGCTGATCTCGATCAATCCGCCTCCGCTATCCTATGGTCTGGGCCCGGCGCCGCTGCTTGAAGGCGGCTTGTGGCAGATCATCACCATCTGTGCCATCGGGGCCTTTGTGTCCTGGGCGCTGCGCGAGGTCGAGATCGCGCGCAAGCTGGGGATGGGCATGCATGTGCCCTTTGCCTTTGGCGTGGCGATCTTTGCCTATGTCACGCTGGTCGTCATCCGGCCCGTGCTGATGGGCGCCTGGGGGCATGCGTTCCCCTATGGCATCTGGACGCACCTCGATTGGGTGTCCAACGTCGGCTATACCTATGGCAACTTCCACTACAACCCTGCGCACATGATCGCGGTGACCTTCTTCTTCACCACGACCCTGGCTCTGGCGTTGCATGGCGCGCTGGTTCTGTCCGCCGCCAACCCCGCGAAGAAGGGCGACACGATGAAGACGCCCGACCATGAGGACACGTTCTTTCGCGACCTGATCGGCTATTCGGTCGGCACGCTGGGCATTCACCG
>SKKS01000475.1 GCA_007123625.1 Paracoccaceae bacterium | reverse complement strand
GTGTTGGTCATGGCGCCGCGCGTGACATGAAAGGCGCGGGCAAGCTGCGCGGGGGTGCGTTCCTCCTGCGCATGGGCCAGAAGGTTCAGCACGCCGAAATGCGACAGCTCCATCCCCTTGGGCAGCACGCGCGACAGCCGGTTGCGCGCCATCTGGTCGGTGACCAGCAACTCGCTGAACAGCACGTTTCCGATATCGCTGATCCGCGCTTCGGTCATGGCGCAGCAAAATCGCGGTCGTGGCGCAGCGCGGGGACACGGGCGCGGGCGCGGTCAACCTGCGCCAGGTCCAGGTCCACCAGCGTCACGCCGGGGGCTTCGCCCGCATCGGCCAACACCTCGCCCCAGGGCGCCACGGCAAGGGAATGCCCGTGCGTGCGCCGTGGCTTGCCCGCCTGTGCGGGGTGTGCGCCGGTCTGCGCCGGGGCCAGCACAAAGCAGCCGGTTTCGATCGCGCGAGCGCGCAACAGCACCTCCCAATGCGCGGCGCCGGTTTCGGGGGTAAAGGCGGCGGGCACCGTCAGCACCTGCGCACCCGCTTGCGCCAACGCGCGGTAAAGATAGGGAAATCGGATATCGTAGCAGACGCTCAGCCCGATGGCCCCCAGCGGGGTCTGCGCCACAACCGCGCGGTCGCCGGGGCGAAAGCCGTCGGATTCGCGCCAGGTTTCGGAGTCTGACACATCGACGTCGAACATGTGGATCTTGTCATAACGCGCCGCCACCGAGCCGTCGGGGCCGATCAGGAACGACCGGTTGGCGAATCGCCCGTCGGCATCGGTGGTTTTCAGCGCGAGCGAGCCGATCAGCACCCAGAGCCCGAGGCGCTGTGCCTCGGCCCGCAGCGCGGCAAGGGTAGGGTCGGCATCCTCGGGGTGCAGCACCGCGCGCTGGTGGCTGCGCGAGGTCGAAATGCAGTTCGTCACCTCGGGCGTCAGGACCAGATCCGCGCCCTGATCCGCCGCCACGTGCAGGTAATCCAGCACCGCCTGCAGATTCGCTTGCGGGTCGTCGCTACTGGTCATCTGAACAAGGGCGGCGCGCATGGTTCTATCCTTTCAGCAGGGCATCCAGCTTGCCTGCGCGGTCCAGCGCAAAAAGCTCGTCGCAGCCACCCACATGGGTCGCGCCCACAAAGATCTGCGGCACGGTGCGCGCGCCTCCGGCCCGCTGGATCATCTCGGGCTTGCGACCGGGGTTGGTCAGCACGTTGATTTCGGTGAACGCCACGCCTTTGGAATTCAGCAACCGCTTGGCAGCGTGGCAGTATCCGCAAAGCGGCGAGGTGTAGATTTCGACAGGTTGCATGGGCGGATGTCCGGCGCGGGGGGGGTTGCGCGCGACTATACGGAATTATCGTCCCGGCGCAACGCGGGCCAGCGCCACCACCCGGACCGAGACCGCACCGGCGGCAAGACAAGCCTCGGTCGCGGCAGAGAACGTGGCGCCCGCAGTCATGACGTCATCGACCAGCAGGATATCGCGCCCGACAATGCGCCCGCCGCGCCGCGGATGGGGCGCAATGGCGTCGACCATATTGTCGAACCGTCCGCGCCAGCCGCGCCCGTCCTGCGTGCCGGTGTGGCGGGTGCGCACCAGAAGGTCGGGGCAATGCTCCAACCCCGCGCGGCGCGCCAGCCCCGCCGACAGCAGCGCCGCCTGGTTGTAGCGCCGCTTGGCCAGACGCAACCAGTACAGGGGAATGGGCGCCACAAGCATGCCGGGCCGCAGCAAGGGCGCCGCCGCCGCGAGCAGCCAGGGCGCGGCGGCGCGGGCGCAGTCATGCCGGTCGTAGTATTTCAATCCCAGCACGATGGCGCGCGACTTCTCGCCATACACCATTGCTGCCCGTCCTTGCTCCCACGGGCGGGCAATGCGCAGGCATTCGTCGCAATGCGCCACTTCGTCCCCGGCGACCCCGGGCAGGGGAAGCCCGCACCCGTCGCAGACCAGCCCGTGAATGAACCCTGCCCCGCGCCAGCATTCGGGGCAAAGCGCGTGTTCGGTGTCGGTCATCGTGTCGCATGTCAGGCATTGCGGCGGATAGATCGCGCGCAGCAAGCTTTGCAAAACCATCCCGCCCCCCCTAGATTGCGCCCAACGCCAGGGCCGCCCACACAGGACCGCGCACACATGACCCAGCCGCCCGACATCGCCGACCCGCAGGCCCTGCGCCGCAACCGCCGCCGTGCCGTTACCGGTGCCGCGTCAGACCCGTTCGTGCACCTCGAAGCCCGCGACGAACTGCATCATCGCCTCGCCGAGGTTAACAGGAGGTTTACGCGCCCGGCCGTCATCTGCGGCCTGCCCGGAGTCTGGGCGGATTTCCTGCCCGGCGCCAAGGTGGTCCCCGACGACCCTTTGCTGGCGCTGGAACCCGGCGCGCATGACCTGGTGATCCACGCCATGGCGCTGCACTGGGCGGCCGACCCGGTGGGCCAACTGATCCAGGCGCGGCGCGCGCTTTGCCCCGACGGGCTGTTTCTGGGCGTGCTTTTCGGTGGCCAGACCGCAGCCGAGGCCCGCGCCGCTCTGGCACAGGCCGAAGCCGCGCTGACCGGCGGACTGTCGCCGCGCGTCCTGCCGATGGCCGAGATTCGCGACCTTGGCGCACTGTTGCAGCGCGCGGGGCTGGCGCTGCCGGTGGCCGACAGCGTGACGCTGCGCGCGTCCTATCGCGACATGCGGCATTGGGCCGCGGACCTGCGCGCCATGGGCGAAGGCAACGCCATGACCGCGCGCAACCGCGGCCCGGCGCCCCGCGCGCTGTTCCAGCAGGCCGAAACGCTGTGGCGCGCACATTATCCAGCACCCGACAACCGCTTGCTGGCCACGTTCGAATTGATATTCCTGACCGGGTGGGCGCCGGACGCCAGCCAGCCGCAGCCGCTGCGCCCCGGAACAGCCACGCACCGGCTGGCCGAAGCGCTGGAAACCCGTGAAACGCCCCTGCCCGAGGCGATCAAAATCCCGCGCGATGATTGATTCCCGGGCAAAACCCGTTATGTCGCGTCACGACAGCGCGAACCTTGGGGAATATGCCATGAAGGACACAGCCATGCCCGAAGCAAAGCCCATTTCGCAGGCGCAGCGCTGCCCTGTGCACATGGACCGGCCCGGCGAGGGGCGCCTGGAACATGCGCAACCGGACCACCCGCCCATTGCGCAGGCAAAGATCGGTGTGCTTCTGGCGAACCTGGGCACGCCGGACAACTATGACTACTGGTCTATGCGGCGGTATCTGAACGAATTCCTGTCCGACCAGCGGGTGATCGATTATCCGGCGTGGAAGTGGCAGCCGCTGCTGCAGCTCATCATTCTGTCGAAGCGACCCTTCACCAGCGGCGCAAACTACAAGTCGATCTGGAACCACGACAAGGGCGAAAGCCCGCTGATGACCATCACCAAGGACCAGACCGCACGCCTGGCCGAAACCATCGGCGCGCGTTTCGGCGAAGGCGTGATGGTTGATTTCTGCATGCGCTACGGCAATCCGTCGACCCAGTCCAAGGTTGATGCGATGGTCAAGGCCGGGTGCGAGAAGATCCTGTTTTTCCCGCTTTATCCGCAGTACGCGGGCGCCACGTCGGCCACCGCCTGCGATCAGTTCTTTCGCGCGCTGATGTCGCAAAAGTGGCAGCCAGCCGCGCGCACTGTCGCGCCCTATTTCGACCATCCGGCCTATGTCGACGCGCTGGCGCACTCGGTGCAGCGCACCTATGACGCGATGGACGAGAAGCCCGAGGTGCTGGTGGCCAGCTATCACGGGATGCCCAAGCGCTACCTGCTCGAAGGCGACCCCTATCATTGCCAGTGCCAGAAGACGACGCGCCTGCTGCGCGAGCGGCTGGGCTGGGATAAGGATGCGATCCAGACCACGTTCCAGTCGGTGTTCGGCTCCGAAGAATGGCTGCGCCCCTACACGGTGGACCATGTCGCCGAACTGGCGAAGCAAGGTGTGAAGCGGCTTGCGGTCGTGGCGCCCGCATTCTCGGCCGATTGCATCGAGACGCTGGAAGAAATCAACGAAGAGATCAAGGAAAGCTTCGAGGAAGCAGGTGGCGAGCACTTCACCTATATTCCCTGCCTCAACGATGACGATGCTCATATCGCCGCGCTGGCGCAGGTGATCGAAAGCAATCTGGCGGGCTGGACCGGCTGAGTCGGCTTCAGCCGCCGTAGCGCGCGGTGAAATTGGCAAGGATCCGGCCCGAAGCTTCGGTCACCACATCGCGGCAGGCGTCGGTCAGGCCCTGAGCCTGTTCGGGAGGGAAGTATCCCTTGTCGCGATAGATACGGATGCGCAGGGCAAAACTGGCGCCATCGGCTTCGGGGTGGAATTGCGTGGCATAGACGTTCCGGCCATGCCGCACCATCTGGTAAGGACAGCGCGGTCCTTCGAGCAGATGCACGCAACCGACGGGCAGTGCATCGAGCGCTTCCTTGTGACCCACAAGAATGTCGAAACGCGCGGGCAGATCGGCCAGCAACGGATCCGCGGCGCCGTCCGGGGTGCGGGTCGCCACGGTGGGACTGACCGGCTCGCCATACAAGGACTTGGTGACCGGCGCACCCAGATGCTGGCCCAGAATGCCGATCCCGTAGCAACAGCCCATGAACGGGAAATCGCGCGCCGTGATCTGCGGCATGAGCGACAGGATCTCGGCCTCGATCCGCGCTTCGGTGGGATTGCGGGTTTCGGGCGGATCGCTCACGCAGCCGGGGCCGCCGCCGACGATCACTCCGGCATAGTCCTCCAGCGCCAGATCGGCGGGCAAGGGCGTCTGATCCAGCCGGATGCGGTGTGCCCGTTCGGGCACCAGCCGCCCGCGGCGCAGGAAGGCCGCGAATTCCTCGTCGGCGGCCTCTGACTCAGGGCGCAGTTGCAGGATCAGAAAAGGTTTCATGTCGGCCACCATGCCAGGCGGAACGCTCGCGCCCCTGCCCCGCCCCTGCGGCACGCAGGGGCAGCGCCCGCGGGGCGTGCGGGGTGGGTGGGTGGGCGCGGCACGCGGGCGCTTCCGCCCCCGCCACGCAGAACTATCGTAACCGCCATGATGCGACCTGCCCGAACGCGACACTGCGGGCATATAAGGCGCGCAAGGCCGCAAGGACAAGCGCCACCGCTTCGGGCCCGCGCCCTTCTTCGTACAGACCGGGTCTTGTGCATTTCCATGGCTGTCGCCATGTCCTATAGTCGGACCCGAAATCGACGCGAGGTACATTTCATGAGCGGTGCAGGTATCCAGAGAACCAGCTACGCGCTCCTTGTGGCGCTGGTTTTCTACGTCGCGTTTGTCGGAGGTTGAGATGGCCCGGCGTTTCGGAGGCAAATACAGCCCCGGTGGTCCGGTGGGTGGTGACACCCGGACCGTCGCCACCCGCCATCGGGTCCACCCCGTGGGCGCACGCGTAAATCTTCTGTTCGCGCTGCCCTTCGTCTTTGCCGTCAAGGCGTTCTTCTTGGACCCTGCCGGGCTGGCGCTGAACCTTGGCGTGTTCGCGCTGCTGATGCTGGCGGCATGGCTCACCCGCGAAGGGGTGCTGGCGCAGCATGCCTATGAAAATCGCGAGGTCGCGCGCAAACCCGCCATCCCGCGCAAGCTGTTCGGCAGCGCCCTGACCGGGGTCGCGCTGGCGCTGGCGGCCAGTGGCGGCGGTATCGTCGCTGCGGTGCTGCTGGGCGGGATCGGCGCTGCGCTGCATTTCGGCGCTTTCGGCGCCGATCCGATGCGCGACAAGACCATTGACGGTGTGGACGACTTCCAGACCGACCGCGCCGCCCGCGCCGTCGCCGAAGCCGAGGCTCATCTCGCGCAGATGCTGCGCAGCATCCGCGACAGCGGCGAACGCAAGCTGGTCGCGCGGGTCGAGGACTTTGGCCAGAACGTGCGCGCCCTGTTCCGCGCAATCGAGGACGACCCCCGCCGCCTGAGTGCCGCGCGGCGCTATCTGGGCGTGTATCTGCAAGGCGCGCGCGATGCCACGGACAAGTTCACAGAATTCTACGCACGCACCCGCGACCAGGACGCGCGGCGCAACTACGAGGCGCTGCTCGACGATCTGGAGTCCCGGATCGCCCTGCGCCGCGAAACCCTGCTGAACGATGACCGCCAGGCAATGGAGATCGAAATCGACGTGCTGCGCGAAAGACTTGCGCGCGAAGGGGTGCGCCCCGAACCCGCACCACGATGACCGCAGACCCCACGCCCGCAGCCTGACCCTATTCGATATTGTACAAAGGAACGCCGATCATGTCCGAAACCGTTCGTCAGAAGGCCGCGGAACTGACCCCCGAGGTGCAGGCCATCGCCGCCAATGCGCTGCCCGTTCCCGTCGACGACTTACCGTCAATCGATTCCGCCGGGGGCGCACATGCGCAGGCCATTACCATGCGCATGGCGGAAATCGATATCACCAACACCGGCTCGGTCATCGGGTTCGGAGCGGGCGCGCAGCTGGAACTGCAACAGATCAGCCAGTCCATGCTGTCGGACGTCAAGAACAAGGATCTGGGCCCTGCCGGCGACAGCCTGCGCGAGATGGTGACCACGATCCGGGGCTTTTCGGTCGAGGAACTGGACACCCGCCGCCAGCGCAGCTGGTGGGAACGCCTGACCGGGCGCGCGGCGCCGATTGCGAATTTCATGGCCCGCTATGAAACCGTTCAGGACCAGATCGACCGGATCACCGACACACTTCTGGGCCACGAGACGCGGCTACTCAAGGACGTCAAGTCGCTGGATCTGCTGTATGAAAAGACGCTGGAGTTCTATCACGAACTCGCACTTTACATCGCGGCAGGCGAGGCGAAGTTGCAGAAGCTGGACACCGAAGCGATTCCCGCCAAGCAGGCCGAGGTCGATGCCGCGTCGGAAAACGACAAGGTGATGGTGGCGCAGGAGTTGCGCGACCTGCGCGCCGTACGCGACGATCTGGAACGCCGCGTCCACGACCTGCGGCTGACCCGGCAGGTCACGATGCAGTCGCTGCCCTCGATCCGGCTGGTTCAGGAGAACGACAAGGCACTGGTGACGCGCATCAACTCGACGCTGGTCAACACCGTGCCGCTGTGGGAAACCCAGCTTGCGCAGGCGCTTACCATCCAGCGCTCGAAAGAAGCCGCGCAGGCCGTGCGCGAGGCGGGCGACCTGACCAACGAATTGCTGACCCGCAACGCAGAGAACCTGCGCGAGGCCAATCGCACCGTCCGCGAGGAGGTCGAGCGCGGCGTGTTCGATATCGCCGCGGTGAAAGAAGCCAATGACACCCTGATCGCCACCATCGAGGACAGCCTGCAGATCGCCGACGAAGGGCGCGCACGCCGTGCCAATGCAGAACAGGAACTGGTCAAGATGGAGGCCGAACTGCGCGATTCGCTCGCCTCGGCCAAGGCGCGCACGACGCAGGTGCGTCCGGGCGACAGCGACGGCGCCTGAGCATGACGGTGGCGCGCGGGCAGATCGGCAGATCAGTGGGACGGAACCTGAGCAAGGCGCCAGTACCGACGGTGCTTGCCGTGGTGCTGGCGGGATGCCAGCTGGCCGCGCCCGCGCCGCCGCCTACGCCCGAAGCGCCACCTGCCCCAACTCCACCCGCAGCGGCCACGCGCGAGCCCGAAGCGGCAGCGCCCGCGAGCGCACTGGGGTGGTATTACGCCCGGATCGAGGCACAGCGCCAGGAAGCCGGGCTGTTGCGCACCGATATCACCGCAACCGATGCGCCCTTCACGTCGAACAATCTGGTCGAGAATTTCGTACGCATCGCACTTTACGATGAATACCAGATTGTGCGCGGACGTCCGGTGGCGCGGGCCACGCCTTCAACCCTGCGGCGCTGGGAAAGCCCGGTGCGCATGCGGCTGGATTTCGGCCCCTCGGTCCCCCCAGAGGTCCGTGACAGCGACCGGCGCGATGTCGCAGCCTATGCTGCGCGGCTGGGGCGGTTGACCGGGCATCCGGTATCGCTGGTTCATGGCAGCGCGAATTTCCATGTTCTGGTGGTAAACGAGAATGAACGCCGCGCCCTTGGCCCGCGCCTGCGCGACCTTATCCCCGGGATCGACGCCGACACGGTGCGGATCATCACCGACCTGCCGCTCGAGACCTTTTGCCTCGTGCTCGCGTTCTCGCGTGACGGCACCAATGTTTATTCCGATGCCCTTGCCGTGATCCGGGCCGAGCACCCCGACCTGACCCGGCGCGCGTGCTATCACGAGGAGCTGGCGCAAGGCATGGGGCTGCCCAATGACAGCCCGCAGGCACGGCCGTCGATCTTCAACGACGGCAAGGAATTCGCCTTGCTGACGCCGCATGACGAATTGCTGCTGCGCATCCTGTATGACCGCCGCCTGCGCCCCGGCATGCGCGAGGCCGAAGCGCGCCCCATCGTCACCCGGATCGTGGCCGAGCTGATGGGCGGGGAAAGTTAGCGCATCCGGCGCAGGCGTGGAGAACGCGCTGGCGCAATGCGGGCGATAGCGTTGGCCCGCGCCCCGTCACTGGCCCGCTGCTGTTCTGTCATCCGAGCCCGCCAAGCCTGTCGTTTGCTCCCGCAACTGGCTTGGCCCCCATACGCCAAGCAACCTGCTCTGTTTCTTCTCTACTCCTCTCCCACTCCCGACACGCCCCTGCCGAAATCGCCCCGAAAGCTTCCCACCAACCCCAGTCGATGCCTTTCCTGAAATCTGCGCGACCGGCTGCCTTGTCGGGCTTGTCCTCCGCCGGGCCATGTCATCCAGCCACCCAAGGCACAGCGGGATCAAACCCGGAAAAGGGCGCCAGCGCCACCGGGTCTGCATGAGGACAGGTCCAGGCAATGCGGGGACTGCATGTGACAGCAAGAGCCAGCGCAATGCGACGGCTACCGCCCCTTCCGCACGCCAGCCTTCCTCGCGCGCGCAGCGCGCGCCCGGCCCAACGGGAGGGCGCGCATCTCCGATGCGCTCCCGACGGGCGGGAGCACCGCTCAGACCCGTTGCGCCGACCTATCGGCCAAGACCCCTCCGTAACCGGCAGCGCTATGCGCGCGGCGCTGGTCTTGCAGGCGCCGGGGCGCTTTCGCAACGTGCGACGCCCGCGTGGGCCAAGGCGCGCGATCCCTGCCGCCAACCTCCGCGCCCGGCACCGCCTGTGTCACCCGCACCTCGGGCAAATCGTGGTGTCAGATGTCGCGGCGATAGATGTCGGTGATCAGAACGCCCCCAACCGTGTCACCCAGCACTGCGCGCGCGGCTTCGAACAGTGCGGTGCGTAACGCGGTCATGTTGGTGCTGAGCGTGAAATTACCCGCGAACCCGCCGCTGTTGGCATGATCGAACAGCACCTGCAGGAACCGATCTCGCAGACGGGCTTCATGCGCCGGGGCAAGGCCGTCGACCGTGCCCGTCATCTCGAGGCTGACGCTCTGCACGACAATCGCGCCCACATGGCCGTCGCTGAGCACCGGCACCGCGAACTGATCGCTGATCCGGACTATGTCGAAGGCTGCGGACCGGGCTGCATCGGGGACGGTCATGGCGGCAGACAGGGCCTCGGCTGCGTCCGAGGCTTCGTCCCCGAGGGTCGGCTCCGGATCCGGGCGCAGGGCAAGACCCGCACCGAAACCGCCCAGCAACCCGGCAAGCACGATCAGAACAGGCAGAATTTTCGACATTGGGTTCGTTCCGCTCCGAAGTGTGACACGTGATCGGGCGTCGACAGGCCGCGATTCAGAAAGGGCTCAGGATTTCGGTGATCTGTTCGCCATAGCGCGGCTGCTGCACGGTCGAGATCATGCCGCGCCCGCCATATGACACGCGCGCGCCCGCGATCTTGTCATAGGTGATTTCATTCTGCCGCGAGATGTCCTCGGGGCGCACGAAACCCGACACCAGCAGATCACGGAGCTCGTGGTTGACGCGGACCTGCTGGCTGCCCTCGATCCGCAGCACCCCGTTCGGCAGGCGTTCCACCACCGTCGCGGCGATCCGCAGCGTCAGCCGCTCGTTGCGCTGGATCGACCCGCCGCCGGCGAAGCTGCTGCTGTTTTGCGTTTCGATCAGGTTGCCCGCCCCGGCAGCCCCCGACGCCAGTTGCCGGTTCAGAAGCTGCGGCAAGCCGAAGAACTGCGGCACCCCCATGGATTGCTGGCCACTGCGGTTGCGCCCGGAGTTGCTGGACATCTCGGCGCGTTCGTCGATCTCGACCACCACGGTCAGGATATCGCCCTGCCGCCCGGCCCGCCGGTCGCCCAGCAACGAACGCTGTCCCGCCGACCAGAGCGAGGCGCCGTCGGTGGGCTGGCGGCGCTCCGTCCGTTCGGGCAACGGCACGTTGTAGAGCGCGTGATGCGACGCCGTGCCCCCGGTGGGCGCGAAGTCCGGCGCACGCCCGACCTCGCGCAGGGGCTGGCATCCGGCGGTCAGCAGCAGTGCAAACACCAGCACCGCCAGCGCCCCCTGCCCGCAGGACGGTGCTTGCAGGTTTCGGGCGGACAGGCCCGCGCGGGCCACGGTCGGGGCCACATGCCGGACAGGGATCGGTGGTTGCGACAATCGACACATGGCAGGCCCTTTCCCGGATCAGTTTCCGAATACTTCCACGGTGCCGTCACTGGTGACGGTCCCGGTCACGGTGCTGCGCGATGACAGGTTCATGACCCGCAGCCCGTCGCCCAGAGCCGCGCGGCCCAACGCACGCCCTTCGGCCATGATCAGCAGGCCGCCACGGCGATAGACGAGGCGCACCACCTGGTTACGCTCGACCACCGCCGCAGGCGCAAGATCCGACAGCAGCACCGCGCGCCCCGGATAAAGCGCGACCCGCGCCTCCAGGCCCAGGACCTGCACCGGATCGGTGGCGGCGCCCGGCACATGGGCGGCAGAGCGCGTGACATCCTCGGGGCCCAGCACCTCGGTGGCGCGGACCAGCCGCGTCGCAATCAGCGCCTCGGCATCGGCGGGCGCCGACAGTGCCAGCACCCCCGAAAGCGCCGCGCCCGCCAACACGGCCTGCACCCCGCGCGCGCCGACCGGGTCCATGCCGCACAGGAACGCCATCACCGTACCTGCGCCGTGGCCGACAGCATCTGATCGGCGGCGGTGATGATCTTGGCATTCAGTTCATAGCCGCGCTGGGCCTTGATCAGTTCGGTCACCTCGCGCACAGCATCGACCGAGCTTTCCTCGAGATACCCCTGCCGCACCGACCCCAGCCCGTCACCGCCGGGGACGCCGACAAAGGCCGGACCCGACGCCTCGGTTTCAAGAAACAGGTTCGATCCAATCGCCT
>SKKS01000170.1 GCA_007123625.1 Paracoccaceae bacterium | reverse complement strand
GTATGGCCGGGCGTGTGCAGGACATGCCCCTCCAGTGCGCCGATGGTGAAGCTGTCGCCTTCGTTGAACAGCTTGTCGAACTGGCTGCCGTCGCGTTCGAATTCGGTGCCTTCGTTGAAGACCTTGCCGAACACGTTCTGCACCACGGTGATGTTGTCGCCGATGCCGATCTTGCCGCCCACGCGCTGCTGGATATAGGGCGCGGCCGACAGGTGGTCGGCATGGACGTGGGATTCGAGGATCCATTCCACGCGCAGGTTGTTGTCCTGCACATGCTGGATGATCGCATCGGCCGAGCGCGTGTCGGTACGCCCCGAGGCGTAATCGAAATCAAGCACCGAATCGACGATCGCCACGGCGTCCGAACCCGGGTCCTTGACCACATAGGATACGGTGAAGGTCGCCTCGTCGAAGAATGCGGTCACTTCGGCGCGGGTAAGGGTCTGGGTGGTCATGTCTGCCTCCTGCATTGCGGTTGAGGGCAATATAGCCACAGTTAGAAACATTGCAACCATTGAATGTGTTTTTCGCGCCACGTGCAGGGAAGGGGGCTGTCAGCCCCCTCTTGCCCGTTCCGGGCAATTCACCCCCGAGGATATTTGTGCACAGATGATGCGGCGAGCGTCAGACCAGGTGTCCGATAGCGGTTTCGGCGGCGTGACGAATGGTCCGGATGTTCTGGCCATAAACGTCGGGGGTGTCGGCGCTGCCGCCCTTGAACACCGCCGATCCGGCCACCAGCACGTCGGCCCCGGCACGCGCCATGATTGGCGCCGTCTGGGGCGTGATACCGCCGTCGATTTCAATATGGATAGGCCGGTCGCCGATCAGGGCACGCAGGGCACGTACCTTGGAAGACAGGTCGATGAACGACTGTCCGCCGAAGCCGGGGTTCACGGTCATCACGCAGATCAGATCGACAAGGTCCAGCAGGTGTTCCACGCCGTCCAGCCCGGTGCCGGGGTTGAGGGCGAGGCCAGCCTTTTTCCCTGTGGCGCGAATGGCCTGGAGCGTGCGGTGAATGTGCGGCCCGGCTTCAATATGGGCGGTGATGATGTCGGCGCCGGCGTCAGCGAAGGCGGCGATGTAGGGGTCCACCGGGGCGATCATCAGGTGCACATCCATCACGCCGCGGACATGCGGGCGGATGGCGGCGCAGGTCGCGGGCCCGAAGGTGATGTTGGGCACGAAATGACCGTCCATGACATCGACATGAATCCAGTCGGCGCCTTGGGCTTCGACCGTGCGGCATTCGGCCCCGAAGTTCGCGAAATCGGCGGCAAGGATGGAGGGAGCAATCTTGATCGCGCGGGAAAAGGTCATGGCAGGCCTCGGGCAGGGTTTTGAGGGCTTATCGCAGGTTGATGGCGCCAGAGTCCAGCCTGATCAAAAATGCCCATAATCAGTATTATGTTATATTTTGTCGTTGCCCTGCTTTGAGTACATGCAAGGAAATCCGCTCCAGTTCAGAGAGTTGTACAAAATTGTTCAGACTTCGGTTGCGGCTTGGATCGCGGAGGTGAATTCGGCCTTGAGGGTATCGATATCCTCGATTCCAACCGATATGCGGAAAAAACCCTCGGTGATGCCAAGCGCTGTGCGGGCCTCGGCGCTCAGGCCACGGTGCGAGGATGATGCCGGATGCGACAGCGTGGTGTTCACATCGCCCAGCGTCGGCGCAAAGGCGATCTGTGGCGCGGCGCGTGTCAGACGGTTCGCCGCGTCGCGCCCGCCGACGATTTCAAAGCTGACCATATGGCCGCCACGGTCTCCCAGAACGGATTGCGCGCGGTTATGGTCCGGGTGATCGGTGCGCAGCGGATAAAGCACGCGCGCCACGCCCGGCAACCCGGCCAGATGATCTGCCAGCGCGGCGGCGTTCGCCTCGGCCCGGTCGTAGCGCAGCGCAAAGGTATAGAGCCCGCGTTCGGCGAGCCAGCAATCGAACGGGCTGGCGGTCAGTCCGGTCGTCACCGCGAAATCGGTGATCGCGCGCTGTATCTGCGGATCGCGCGCGACCACATAGCCGAGCGTCGCATCCGAATGCCCGGCAAGGATTTTCGTGACCGAATGGAGGATGATGTCGGCGCCATGATCGAACGGTCGGTAGCCGCGCGGCGTGGTAAAGGTATTGTCCACCGCCAGCAGGATGCCACGGTCCCGCGCAAGCGCGATAATGCCCGCCATGTCGGCGACCCGCAACGTGGGGTTCGACACCACCTCTAGCAGGATCATCCGGGTTTCGGGACGGATGGCAGCAGCGAAGGCGCGTGCATCGGTGGGATCGGCCAGCGTGGTGGCGATGCCGAAGCGGCCCAGATCCTGGTTCATAAGCCGCAGCGACCGGCCATAAAGCTGATCGCCGCCAAGGATATGGTCGCCCGCCCGCAGCACCCCCATCAGCGCCGCTGTCACGGCAGCCATGCCGGACCCGGTGATGATGCCGCCGCTGGCGCCTTCCAGTGCATCGATCCGCTGCGCCAGAACGCTGGCGTTGGGGTGGCCTTCACGGGCATAGGTATAGCCATGCACGCGTCCTTCGTACTGCGCGTCCAGCGTGTCCGGATCGGGCGAGGCATAAACCACCGACGGCTGGATCGGGCTGCCCACGGGACGCGAGGCGCTTTCGGGCCAGAGGTTCAGGCGGCGGGTCGGATCATGGGCGTCGGTCATGGTGTTTCCTGTGGGGTTCCATGCTTTCTTGACACGCAGCTTCGGGGTGTGCAAGTGATCGTGAACGCCTGCAAAACGATCCCGCTTCGCCGCACAAGGCATTGCAATCCTTTAATTCATACTGTCGGACCCCCCACCCCTGGGGCTTGGAACCACGCGGGTTTCCTGATTGAATGCGCTGCATGGAACCACCTTTTGCGCATCGACCGATCCTTGCTCCGCTGCTGCCCGCCGCGCTGGTTGCGGGGGCGCTGGCCTTTTCGGCGGCGCTGACACCGACGCTGATCCCGCGTGAAGGGATGACGCAAGGCGTGCTTGCGGGGATCGCGTTTCTGGCGGTCTATGGGCTGACTGCGCTGTTGGTGGGCACCTGGCGCTGGATGGGGTTGCCGCGCTGGCGCCCTGCATGGTTGTCATGGCTGGCGCGCGGGGTGGCGCTGGCCATCATCATCTACGGGCTGGCGCAGGTCACTGCGTGGCAAAACGCGGTCCACGCGGTCGCCGGCATGGAGCCTGTCGAAACCGCGCGCCCCTTCATCATCGCCGCCGTCGGCTTCGGCCTTGTCGTGCCGGGCATTGTGGTCGGGCGCGTGGCGCGGACGCTGGTGGTCTGGGCTGCGAACGCGATGGCGCGCTTCTTGCCAGAGCGCGTGGCGCTGACCGGGGCGCTGGTGATTACTGCAACACTGTTCTGGACACTGGGCAACGGGGTTCTGGCGGGGGCTTTGCTGCGCTCGTTTGACCGCGCAGCATTGCAGGTCAACACATTGGTAAACCCTGAGATTGCCCCCCCGATGGACCCCGCGCGCTCGGGCAGTCCCGAGTCGCTTCTGGCGTGGGAGGACCTGAGCGCACCGGGGCGGGCACGCACCGTGTCCGTGCCCACAGCCGCGCAGATCGAGGCCCTGACCGGGACCCCGGCAATGGAGCCTGCGCGCGTCTATGTCGGGCTGGCCTCGGCCGAAACACCACAGGAACGCGCGGCGCTGGCGATGGCCGAGCTCAAGCGGATCAACGCGTTTTCACGCTCGGTGCTGGTGATCGCCACGCCCACCGGACGCGGCTGGATCGACCCGGCCAGCGTATCGTCGCTGGAGTTTCTGTGGCGCGGGGACGTGGCATCTGTCAGCGTGCAATATTCTTATCTTCCCAGCTGGTTGTCGCTTCTTCTTGAGCCGGAGTATGGGGCCGAGAGCGCGCGCGCGGTGTTTCGCGCTGTCTATGAGCACTGGCGGACTCTGCCTGCGGAGACGCGCCCGCGGCTGTATCTGCATGGGCTGAGCCTTGGTGCGCTGAATTCCGAGCGGTCGGCCGAGGTCTGGGATATCCTGCCAGAGCCGTACGACGGGGCGTTCTGGGTCGGGCCGACTTTCACCAATCCATTGTGGCAGGAGTTTACCGCCCGGCGCCACCCGGACACCCCGGCCTGGCGTCCGGTGGTGGGCGATGGCAGCCTTGTGCGCTTTGCCACGCAGGACGGGATTGCCGATCATGGCACCGCGCCCTGGGGGCCATTGCGCATTCTTTATCTGCAGTATCCCACGGATGCGATTACGTTTTTCGACCCGGATGCGTTCTGGCGCGAACCCGCATGGGTGCGCCCGCGCGCGCCCGACGTGGCGCCGGCCTTTCGCTGGCTGCCGGTGGTGACGTTCCTGCAGCTATTGGCCGATCTGACCGGGTCGTTCAGCACGCCTCCCGGGGTCGGTCACAACTACGCCGCGACGCATTACATCGATGGATGGCTGGCGCTGACCGAACCCGAAGGATGGGACGCGCCCGCGCTGGAGCGGTTGCGGGTCTGGTACGCGACGCGTGGTCTGTAGAGTGCAATACAGAGAATGAAAATCAAGTTGTTGGACGCATGGATTGACACGTCGCATAAACAAGCATGACGCACACCGCCCCTGTTCGCGTTCCTAGCCGCCCGTCGCGCCCCATTCCCGCAGCCGCGCGACGTACCGCGCCAGTGTGTCGATTTCCAGATTGACCGCATCGCCTTCGCGTACGTCGCCCCAGGTCGTCGCCTGTTTGGTATGCGGGATCAGGTTGACGCCGAACTCTGCGCCGTCGACCTCGTTTACTGTGAGCGAGGTGCCATTGAGTGCCACCGACCCCTTGGGCGCGATGAACCCGGCCAGATGGTCGGGTGCGCGAAATCGCACGCGTGTGCTGTCGCCCTCGCGGGTGACCGAAACCACCCGCGCGATGCCGTCCACATGCCCGGAAACGATATGCCCGCCCAGCTCGTCCCCGACGCGGAGCGCGCGTTCAAGGTTCAGACGCTTGCCTTCGGTCCAGCGCTGGTCACCGATGGCGGTTTTCGACACGGTTTCCGCCGAGATGTCGACCTCGAACCACTCCGGCCCCAGCGCCACGGCTGTCAGGCAGATGCCGTCACACGCGATCGAGGCACCGATGTCGATCCCGCTGGTGTCATAGCGCGTGGTGATGCGCGCGCGCAGATCCCCGGCCTGCGCCACACGCGTGACGGTGCCGATATCGGTAATGATGCCTGTGAACATGCGCCGCGCCTCCTGTTACGTTCAAGTAGCGTGCCGCGCTGGACGAGGCAAGCACCCTGCCCTCGCCACACTTACGGTGCCGAAGGTAACCATACGCCAAAATATTGACTCAATTTTCTACAAAAACACTCTAAAGATAACTATCGGTCGCGCAGGTTCCTGCGGGCCTTCAATTTGGCGGCAAGCCCGGGTGTGCATGCTTTGCGTAGCCCTGAACAAATGGACCCCTGATGCCCCGACCAGTCGAAGCGCGGAATTTCCTGTTTCTGCAAGGCCCCCATGGCCCGTTCTTCGGACGGCTGGGGCGGATGCTGCAGGCTGCGGGGTGTACCGTCCGCAGGGTCGGCTTCAATCGCGGTGACCAGTTCTTCTGGCGCGACCGGGCCAGCTATATCCCCTACGAAGGTGGCCCAGAAGATTGGCCGGAAACGCTTTGCAACCTTATGGAAACGCATAATATAACGGATCTGGTACTGTACGGAGATGTGCGTCCGATCCATGCCGAGGCGGTGGCGCAGGCGCGCAAGCGGGGCCTGACCGTGCATGTTTTCGAAGAAGGGTATCTGCGCCCCTATTGGGTAACGTATGAGCGTGGCGGATCGAACGGGCATTCGCGCCTGATGCAGATGCCGCTGGAAGACATGCGCAAGGCATTGGAGAACTGCGATATCGACCAGCCCGATCCGCCCGGACATTGGGGCGACATGCGCGAGCATATCTTCTATGGCGCGCTGTACCATGCGTTCGTGCTGCTGGCGAACCGCGGCTACCGCAACTTCCGTCCGCACCGCGACCTTACTGTTGCGCAGGAATTCAAGCTTTATCTCAAACGCTTGTGGGCCATGCCTCTGACGGCGCTGGAACGGCGGGTGTCGCAATGGCGCATCCGCAACGCAGGATTTCCCTATCACGTGGTCCTGATGCAGCTGGCACACGATTCAAGCTTTACCGCGCATGGCGGATTCAAAAGCATGGAGGAGTTTCTGGAGCTTTGCATCGAAGGCTTTGCCAAAGGCGCGCCCCGGCATCACCATCTGGTGTTCAAGGAGCATCCACTCGATGATGGCCGCGTCCCGGCTCGGCGGATTCTGCGCGATCTGGCGCAGCGTCATGGCGTCGCCCACAGGGTGCATGTGCTGCGCGGCGGCAAGCTGGCAGGTCTTCTCGATCATGCGCGCAGCGCCGTGACCGTCAATTCCACCGCCGGGCAACAGGTGCTGTGGCGCGGCATTCCGCTGCGCAGTTTCGGCGCGGCGGTCTATGCCAAGCCCGAGTTCGTGTCGGACCAGCCGCTGACCGAATTCTTTGCCCGCCCCCGTCGCCCCGACAGTCGCGCCTATCGTGACTACCGGCATTTCCTGCTGGAAACCTCGCAGCTTCCGGGGGGGTTCTACAGCCTGCGCGGGCGGCGGATGCTGCTGCGGCAAGTGGTGGATATGATGCTTGCCCCCGAAGACCCGTATGACGCGCTGAAGCAGGGCAACGCTGCACCAAGGCAACAGTTGCGCCTTGTCCACGCCGCAGGTTGACAACAAAGGCTTGGCCAGAAACGCCTTCGTCTGCTACGGTGCCCTCAAAATTCGAGGCAGATCCGATAAAGGAGCCCGAGCAGTGATCGGCAAAACCCCTCTGAGGGCCAGAACTCTGGCCCTGTCTGTGCTTGTGGTCCTGGCTGCAGCATGCACCCCACCGCGTTCTGGCCCCAGCATGGACGAGATCTTTGCGGGGTCCATCCTCCGTGAAGGCGATGCCTATATCATCGCGGTCAATCGCGCGGTGGCGCGCACGGCGTCACAGGTTCCGTCCATGGGCTTCAGTCGCGCGCTGCAAAGTGGCGCTATTCTTGGCGGTGACACCATCCAGCCCGGTGATGTGGTGACGCTCAACGTGTTCGAGAATGTCCCCGAAGGGCTGTTGGCGGGCCCCGAGGCCAACAATGCGATCCTGACCGATGTGCAGGTCGATGACGCGGGATTCATTTTCGTGCCCTACGCCGGGCGCGTCCGCGCAGCCGGGCGCACGCCCGAAGCCCTGCGCCGCACCCTGACCGAGTCGCTGGACGAACAGACCCCAGACCCGCAGGTGATGGTGGCGCGCGAACAGGGCGACGGGACAACCGTGTCCGTGATGGGCGCCGTGAACGCGCAAGGTGTCTATGCCATCGAACGGCCCACGCGGCGGATCACTGCGATGCTTGCGGCAGCCGGCGGTGTGTCCGTGCCTCCCGATCAGGCAGTTGTGCGCCTGTCGCGCGGCAAGCGGCAGGAAAGCGTGTGGCTCAAGGATATCTATGACACCGCGCATTTTGACATCGCCCTGCGCGGCGGTGACCGCATCCTGGTCGAACCCGACAGCCGCGCCTTTGCCGTGCTGGGCGCCACCGGGTCATCGACCCGCATGACCTTCGAAGCGCCCGTGATCTCGGCGGTCGAGGCGATTGCGATGGTCGGCGGGCTGGACCCGCTGCGTGCTGATCCGAAGGGTGTTTTCGTCTTCCGCGAGGAACCCGAGGAAATGGCCCGCGCGATCCTGGGGCGGCAAGACATCATCGGCGAACAGCGCTTTGTATATGTGCTGGATCTGACGGCACCGAACGGCATGTTCAACGCCCGCGACTTCAAGATCCGCGACGGTGATACCGTCTATGTGACCGAAGCTTCGGCGGTGACATGGTCGCGCCAGATCGCAGCACTGACCAGCACCCTGGCCGTGGCAAGCTCGGTGCAAAGCCTCGCCGACGGCAGCAGCGACTGACGCCATGAGCGACCCCACACCCGCCGCAAGGACGCTTTACGCGTTCAGCGGCGGGTTTCTCTTTCCCGGTGCGCAACCACGCCGCATCCGCAGGATACTGGCGCTTGCAGGCTGGCCGGTGCGCACAGGATGGCCCGACGCGGGCGAAGCAGTCGCCATCTGGGGGCACGGGCCGCGTGCCTGGCGTGGTGAACGGGTGGCAGCGCGCACCGGCGCCGGGCTTGTCCGGATCGAAGATGCCTTCCTGCGCTCCGTTCTGCCCGGTCGCGCGGGCGGCGAGCCTCCGATCGGCCTTATGATCGACCCGACAGGCGGCGCGCATTACGCGCCCGCACAACCTTCGGCACTGGAACGGCTGCTCGGCCGCCACCCGCTGGACGATCACGCGTTGTTGGAGCGCGCACGTACCGGGGCGCTGCGGCTGCAGGCGCGCGATCTGTCCAAGTACAACGCCCACGACCCGGCCCTTGCGCCGCCCGATCCCGGCTATGTGCTGGTCATCGACCAGGTGCGCGGCGATGCCTCGATCGCGCAAGGCGGGCTGGACGGACCGCTGCCGCCGAACCTGTTCCGCGAAATGCTGGTCAGTGCGCAAGCCGAACACCCCGGCGCGCGGATCGTGATCAAGACCCACCCCGAGACAGCCCACGCGGCAAGGCGCGGGCATTTCGGGCCAGACGACGCCAGCGAACGGGTGCAGATCGTGGACACCCCGGTGTCGCCCTGGGCGCTGCTGGAAGGCGCGCGCGCGGTCTATACCGTGTCGTCACAGATGGGGTTCGAAGCGATCATGGCCGGGCATCGGCCGCGTGTTTTCGGCCTGCCCTTCTATGCCGGATGGGGGCTGACCGACGACGAGATCCCGCATCCGCGCCGCAAACGGACGCTCAGCCGTGCGCAACTGTTCGCCGCCGCGATGCTGCTGGCCCCGGTCTGGTACGATCCCGGGCGCGACCGGCTGTGCACGTTCGAGGATGCGCTCGATCATCTGGAAGCGCAGGTGCGCGCCTGGCGCGAGGATCACGCGGGCCATGTGGCGCTGGGCATGCGCCTGTGGAAGCGCGCGCCGTTGCAGCGGTTCTTCGGGCGCAGGCAGCGGCTGCGCTTTGCCGCCTCGGACGCGCAGGCGGTGACGCAAGCCCGGCGCATGGGCCGCGGGCTGCTGGTCTGGGCCGGGAAGGAAAGCGCCACGCTGGCCGATGCCGCGCGCGATCTGCCGCTGCGCCGGGTTGAAGATGGCTTCCTGCGCTCGCGCGGGCTTGGCGCCGCGCTGGTGCCACCGCTGTCGCTGGTGACGGATGATCTGGGCATCTACTATGACCCCACGCGCGAAAGCAGGCTGGAGCGGCTGATCGCTTCCCGCCTGCCACCCGGCGGGCAAGCGCGGGCGGCGCGACTGGCGACCGCGCTGGTGGCGGCGGGGGTGTCGAAATACAATCTGGGCGCTCCGCCGCCCGATCTGCCCGACGGGTTTCGCGTGCTGGTACCCGGTCAGGTCGAGAACGATGCCTCGATCCGGCTTGGCGCGGTGGACGTGCGCACCAATCTGGAGCTGCTGCGCGCCGCGCGTGCCGCCCGCCCCGATGCGGTGGTGATCTACAAGCCCCACCCGGATGTCGAGGCCGGGTTGCGCCCCGGCGCCATTCCCGAGGCCGAAGCCCGCGCACTGGCCGACATGGTGGTCCCGGGCACGGACCCGGCGGTGTTGCTGAACGCGATCGACGAGGTCTGGACCATCACATCGCTTACCGGGTTCGAAGCGCTCTTGCGTGGCAAGCGGGTGGTCACGCTGGGCCGCCCGTTCTACGCCGGCTGGGGACTGACCGAAGACCGTGCCCCGCAACCCGCCCGGCGCACGGCGCGGCCCGAACTGGCGGCGCTGGTGCATGCCACGCTGATTGCCTATCCGCGCTATATGGACCCGCTGACCGGCGCCCCCTGCCCGCCTGAACTGGCGCTGGAACGACTGGCGCAGGGAGCTGTGTCGCGGGGCGGCACAGCGTTGCGACTGCTGGCGAAACTGCAAGGCGCGTTGGCAAGCCAGTCGTGGATCTGGCGTCGCTGAGAAAACCTGGTCCGGCGCACTCGCGCGGGACAACGCCCGCGAGGCGTGCGTGGGCGGGTGGGTGACGTACGTCGAGCGGGCGCTTCGTGATCACGCCGTGCGTGTTCGTCGCTGTCCTTTGGACCCGCTCATGTCTCCGGCTCAGTTCAGCGTCACATCCAGCGGCTTTTCCGTCGTCCGCACCCCTGGACCCTTTGCGCGCGCGGGCGCTTTGGCCACCGGCTTCGGCTTGCGCGCCTTGGCGGCTTCGGAACACAGCGACTCGGCCTCGGCGGCCAGTTCACGCGCGTCCGGGCGCGGCATCGTCTCGGCCATGCGGCCCATCCAGCGCAACCACACCTCCTGTTGCGCCTGCCAGAACTGGACCCAGACAAACGTGTTGCGGGTCCAAACGGTCATCGGGTCGAATCGGTCTTGCATGATTCTTCTCCTGGTTGAGGGCGGTCCAGCCCAGATATGGGGGCGGCAGGTGCCTGCATGAACCGCATTCAGGTGACAGTGCCGCGAAACCGGCAAGGATTTGCCTGACCTGCATTGATCCTCAGCCATTTTGAGGGTTTTCTACGCGCAAGAAAACAACAATCGGAGAGTCATCATGACCAGGGCCTATTGGGTTGCGCAGGTCGATGTCAGCGACCCGGTGGCCTATGAGCGCTACCGCACCGCGAATGCCGAGGCGTTTCGCAAGTACGGCGCGCGGTTCATCGTCCGGGGCGGCACGCAAGAGCTGCGCGAAGGGGTCGCACGCGCACGTACCGTGGTGATCGAGTTCGCCGATCTGGCGACCGCGCGCGCTTGCTACGACAGCCCCGAGTATCAGGCCGCCAAGGCGCTGCGCGACCCTGTGTCACAGGCCAATGTGGTGATCGTCGAAGGCTACGCCCCCTGACAGGACCGCGCATGCGCCGCGAATCGCACGCACATGCCGCGGCGTCGTAACACCGCCGCGCGTCGTCCGCTCTCAGACCCCGGCACCCGGCGCCTGGATCAGCACCACACCGTTGATCCGCCATCCGGCATCGGTTTCAAGCATCTGATAGTCCAGCGTGTGCAGCCGACCTGCCGCGTCGGTCACGATCACCCGCTGCCAAAGCCGCCCGCCCCGTTCGCGCAACTCGCCAAAGCGCAAGCCTTCGGGGCGATAGACCATCGGATACCCTTCGCGGACCATGCGCCCGAAGCGTTCCTCGGTGCCGAACATCTCGCGGATGACGGGCGAGGCGAACCCGAAGGCGGTTGCGAAGTCGTCCAGCCGCAAGGCCTCGATCTGGCCCGAGATCACATCGCGGATCGGCGCGTTCGGCGTGGGGTCATC
>SKKS01000131.1 GCA_007123625.1 Paracoccaceae bacterium | reverse complement strand
GTCCTCGTCCAGAAACTCCTCGTACCCGTCAACACCGGACGCGTAGCGCGAGAAGTTCGAGATCATCGCCGCGTGCTCGGGTTCCAGCAGGAAGTTGACGAATTTCATCGCGCCTTCGGGGTTCTGGGCATCGGCCAGCACCATCACGTTGTCCATCCAGACCGAGAACCCTTCCTGCGGATAGCCATAGACCAGATCATCGTTCTGCAGCCGGGCGCGCATGGCGCCACCGTTCCAGTAAACCCCGGCGGAGATGTCGTTGGCCACATAGGCGTCGATATTGCCGTAATCCATGGCCAGCCAGTGCTCGCGCGCGCTCATCAGCGTGTCACGCGCCGCGCGCAGGATCTCCATGTCGGTTTCGCACTGCTGCCCGCCATTGTAGCGGATGGCCATGGTCATGATGTCCGACATTTCGGGCACGACATTGATGCGCCCGCGCAATTCCTCGGGCGGGTCGAAGATCACCGCTGCCGTATGCGGATTGCCGTCATAGACCGAGGTGTTCACGATCAGCCCGGTGGTGCCCCAGAAATAGGGGGTCGAATACTGGCGGCCGGGGTCGAAATCGACATTCATCCACTGCTCGGAAATGTTGTCGGCATTGGTCACGATGCTCCGGTCCAGCGGCTGCACCAGCCCTTCGGCGATCCAAGTTTCGACATAGTTGTTTGACGGCACAACCAGATCGAAGCCGTGCCCGCCCTGACGCACGCGGGCCAGCGCGGTGTCGTTGCTGTCATAATCGGTCACCGTAACGCGGATGCCGGTCTCGGCCTCGAATTTCTCGATCAGCTCGGGCGGGGTCACGTTGCCCCAGTTGTAGAAATTCACCACGCCTTCGGCGGAGGCCATCGACGCCCCGGTCACCAGCGCGGCCATCGAGGTTGCAAGCGTTCGTTTCATGGGTGTCTCCCTGTTGGTTGATGGTGGTTGATGGGCCTACCCGCGTGTGCGGGTAAGCAGGAAAAACGCCGTCACGATGCACAGCGACAAGGCCAGGAACAGCGTGGCGATGGCGTTCATCTCGGGGGTGATGTTGCGACGCAACTGCCCCAGCATGTAGGTAGGCAAGGTGTCCTGCCCCGCCGATTTCACGAATTCGGTGATCACCACCGCATCGAGCGAGATCACGAAGCCCAGCATGAATCCCGCCACGATCCCCGGCACCAGCAGCGGCAGGGTCACATGGCGGAATGCCTGAAAAGGGCTGGCGTACAGATCCGCCGCCGCGCGCTCCAGCGTGATGTCCATGGTTTCCAGCCGCGCGCGGATCGGCAGATATGCGAAGGGGATGCAAAACGCCGTGTGCGCCGCCACCAGATAGCCCATACCGGTGTAGCCCGTCTGTACCTTGATGGCAGCGAAGAAGATCAGCAGCGCCACGCCGGTGACGATTTCGGGCACCATCAGCGGCTGATTGATCAGCGCATAGATCATGGTCTGGCCCGGGAACCGGCGCACCCGCGTGGTGCCAAGCGCGGCCAGTGTGGCCACCGTGGTCGCGATTCCCGATGCCACCAGCGCCAGCCAGAGCGACCGGATCGAAACCTCGCGCACCTGGCGGTTGTTGAACGCGGCTTCGTACCATTGCAGCGAAAACCCGCCCCATGTGGCCTGGCTGGGCGCTGCGTTGAACGAAAACACCACAAGGATCAGGATCGGCGCATACAGCATGAAGAAGGTAAACATCGCCACCACGCCGAACCCCGGCAGCCGACGCACGTCGAAATTGCGCACCTTGCGGCGGGGTCGGGCCGCTTCGGGGGCGAAGCGCTCGGTTGCTTCAGCCATGGCGGGGGTCCTCCTCGCGGTTGAGGGTGCGCAGGTACAGCATCAGCGCCACCACCACGATCACCAGCAGCGTGATCGCCAGCGCCGCCCCCAGCGGCCAGTTGCGGCCCTGCCCGAACTGCAGGTCGATCAGATTACCCAGCATCAGAGTCCGCCCCCCGCCCAGCACGCGCGGGGTGACATAGGCGCCGATCGAGGGGATGAATACCAGGATCGACCCGGCGATGAACCCGGGCTTGACCAGCGGCAGGATCACATGGCGCAGCACCTGCACCCGGCTGGCGTAAAGGTCATAGCCGGCCTCGACCAGCCGGAAATCCAGCTTGTCCATCGCGGCATAGAGCGGCAGCACCATCAGCGGCAGGAACACATAGGCCATGCCCAGAAGGATCGCGAACTCGGAAAACAGCATCTGGATCGGCGCGTCGATCACCCCAGCCCACAGCAACAGCGTGTTGATGGTGCCGGAGTTGCGGATCAGCTCCTGAATCGCGAAGGTGCGGATCAGCAGGTTCGTCCAGAACGGAATGGTGATCAGGAACAGCCAGATCGTGCGCGTGTTCGCGGGCCGGGTGGCGATGAACCAGGCGGTCGGGAACCCCAGCACCGCGCAGATCACCGTGGTCTGCAGCGACAGCCAGACCGACCGCCACAGGATCGTCAGATGCGCGGTATTCCAGGTGACGTTCTCGGGTTCGAAAATGTCGCGCCGCAGGAACACGCGAAACCAGCCTTCGGTCGAAAACTGCCAGACCACGCCGCCCATGTTGCCGGGCGTCAGGAAGGAATACACCAGCACGATCAGCAACGGCCCCGACGCCGCCAGCACAAGCACGATCAGCGCGGGCGCGCAGAGCAGCCATTTCCAGCGGTGGCTTTCCTTCGCTTCCGCCATGACGTCAGTCCCCCACGACCTGCAGCGCGCCGTCGGCCAGCGACAGGCCAACTGCGCTGCCCGGATCGGGTTCGGACAGCGCGCCGCTGTTCTGGCGGCGCAGGATGAAGGGCGCGCCCCCTTCCAGCCGCAGATGTACATGTGTATCGGTGCCGAAGAAAACCGAGCGTTCAACCTGCGCGGCCAGCGCGCCCTGCCCCGCCGCCACCAGTTGCGCCTGTTCGGGGCGGATCACCACCGTCACCCGCGCGCCCGCCCCGGGGCGCAGCCCACCGGGCAGGCGTGCGCTGTGCACCGCACCGCCGGGGAGCCGCACTTGCGCGGCTGTGCCGTCGATACGTGCGACCTC
>SKKS01000236.1 GCA_007123625.1 Paracoccaceae bacterium | reverse complement strand
TCCGGCGGGTTCGACTGGATGCTCAGCGCAGGCGACGGCATCAGGTCCATCCGCGTCGGCCGCGCCGCCGGCGCCGGCTCCGGGATCTCGGCAAGTCCCATGCGGTCGGCGGCGTTCTGCGCCAGGTCCGCATCGATGTGCATCAGGTGAGCGACCATGCGGATGCGGATCGGTTCCTGCTCGCATTTGGACAACTCGAAGACGAGGGCCGCGAGGATGTGGTCCTGTTCAGACGGCGTCTGGCTGATGTAGAACTGCCGCGCCTGGCTGTAGTGATCGGCGAAGCTCTCTGGCCGCAGGCGTGCCTTGTCGCCGCTGACGGGCGCCTTGTAGCTGACATACCCCTCCAGCGGATGGGCGCGCGGGCCCTCGCCCCAGCCGTTCGGCTCGTAGTTCACACGCCCGCTGCGGGCGGCGGTCTGCATGTGGCCGTCCTGCTGGTAGTTGGCGACCGGGCAGCCCCTGGGCGCATTGACGGGCAGCTTGGTGAAGTTCGGGCTGCCCAGACGCTTCAGTTGCGTGTCGAGATAGGAGAAGTTGCGCCCCTGCAGCAGCGGGTCGTCGGTAAAGTCGACGCCGGGGATCACGTTGCCGGTGCAGAACGCGACCTGCTCGGTCTCGGCAAAGAAGTTGTCCACGGCCCGGTCCAGCCGCATCGTCCCGATCAGTTCCACCGGGCAGTCTTCCTCGGGGATCAGCTTGGTCGGGTCCAGCACGTCGAAGGCGAAGCCGTCGGCGAAGGCCTGGTCGAACAATTGCACGCCGAGGTCCCATTCCGGAAAGTCGCCCCGGTCGATGGCGTCCCACAGATCGCGGCGGTGGCGGTCGGGGTCGGCGCCGTTGCTCTTCACCGCCTCGTCCCAGACGACCGATTGCAGGCCCATCCGGGGCTTCCAGTGGAACTTGATGAAGGTCGATTGCCCCGCGTCGCTGACGAAGCGGAAGGTGTGCACCCCGAACCCCTCCATCGTCGTGAAGGAGCGCGGGATCGTGCGGTCGGACATCTGCCACATGACCGTGTGCATCGCCTCGGGCGTCAGCGAGATGAAATCCCAGAAGTTGTCATGCGCCGACTGCGCCTGCGGAAAATCGCGGTCGGGCGCGGGTTTGACGGCGTGGACAAGGTCCGGGAACTTGATCGCGTCCTGGATGAAGAACACCGGCACGTTGTTGCCCACGATGTCCCAGTTGCCGGCCTCGGTGTAGAACTTCACAGCGAAGCCCCGGATGTCGCGGGCAAGATCAGGTGAGCCTTTGCTGCCCGCCACCGTCGAGAAGCGCACGAATACCTCGGTTTCCTTGCCGACGGTGGCAAAGGGGGCGGCCCGTGTCACGTCGGCCAGGGATCGCGTGCAGGTAAAGGTGCCATGCGCGCCATAGCCCCGGGCATGGACCACGCGCTCGGGGATGCGCTCGTGGTCGAAGTGGAAGATCTTCTCGCGCAGCGCGAAGTCCTCCAGCAGGGTCGGGCCGGGTGCACCCGCACGTAGCGAGTTCTGGTTGTCGGCGATCACCACGCCCTGTGCGGTTGTCAGGACTTCGTCCCCCGCCTCGGCGTGCTGGTGGATTTCGCCTCCGGCCCCACGGGCAGAGATCAGGTTGTTCGGGTCGGACGATTGCATGGGCGTTTTCACGGGCGATCCTTGCTGGTGCGGGCCGCAACGGATCGGCGATTGCCCGTCGCTGGAGGCCGAGGTGGGTGTGCCGCAGCGTTCGCCAGCGTGGCGGCCCCGGCTGCGGCCGATCCACAGCCGGGGCAATCTGCCGTCCGGTGTCAGGCTGCCTTCTTGGCCACGTTGACGGCGCTGACAGCCAGGGCGGTCAGCTTCGAGTTCGCGGCCTTTTCCATGTCGAGGATCTGTCCCAGCATTTCATGCGCCTCGGAGTGGCCCAGCACCTTGGCCCATTCACGCAGTGCGCCATAGCGGGCGATCTCGTAGTGTTCGACCGCCTGAGCGGCGGCGATCAGGCAGACATCCAGCGCGGTCCCGGTTGCGTCCTTGATGATGCTGTCGGTTTCCTTGATCAGCCCCTCGATGGCGTCGCATTTGGTGCCCGCAGCCTTTTGCCCGATCGAGGCGAAGACCTTGTCGAGAATGGTGATCTGCTGCTTGGTCTCGGCAAGGTGGGCAAGGACCAGCGCCTTGAATTCCGGATTGCCTGCGGCCTTTGCCACGTTCGGCAAGGCCTTGGTCAGAGCGTTCTCGGCGAAATAGATGTCCTGCAGCGTGTGGTGGAAGGCTTCGGCAAGCGTTTTCATGGTGGTATCCTGTTTCATTGTGGAAGTGGTGATGGCACCGAGGGACGTGGCTGCACACTCAGCGCTCTGGCGTCAGGGGGTTTTCCGGCCCTTGCCGTCGGCGCGTTCGGCTTTGGCCAACCTGGCTTGGCCGGCCTTGGACTTGGCAAGCAACAGCTCGGCCTGCTTCATTTCAGCTCCGGCCTTGCTGTAGGAGTCGGCTGCAGCACTTTGAAGCGCAGCCTTCCTGGGGTTGGGTGTCGCCATGCGTGTTTCCCCTCGTCCGCGTGGAATGCGCACGAGACCAACGCACCGCACCGGCAGACGTTCCTGACGCATCCTGAACTCGGTGGAAAAACGCCAGCCGAGAGCAGCGAACGGCTGATTTTGCACGCCCTGAGGGCGTCCATCGCCATTTCTCACGTTGAGTTGAGCCCCGACTCTCTGTCTAGGTTCCGGGGAGTCCGCAGTCCCTTGACCGGGGGTCCTTGACCGGGTTTCCCGATCCGCCCGGGTCAGCGACGGTGCGATCCCTGATCCAGATCAGGGCGTCAGGGGGCACGCGTCGCTAACAGTCGCGGCGCGGGATCGACTGTTGGGCACCTCGTCCGGGTTGTGTGCGGAGTTGGAGCAGGGAAATGGCAGAGCCGACGGCGCAGCAAAGACTTGTGCCGCACAGTGAAGACACGTCACCGCAGACCGGTGGCAACCGACTGCCTACGGTGATGCCCGCGCCCCAAGCCGGATCGGCGAGACCCGCGAGGTCGGGGCGTCGCGTCTGGCTGGTGGCGACCGGGCTTGCCCTGGCC
>SKKS01000320.1 GCA_007123625.1 Paracoccaceae bacterium | reverse complement strand
GGTGCAAGCTTTTGACGCGGACCGCACGAAGTTGGAGCAGATCATGCGCGTTATTTTCCTGTTGACCGGGGTCGTGATGCTGTCAGGCTGCGAGCAATTCTTTCCCACACGCGCGCTACATGGCTGCGAACAGGCCAGTCACGCCCTGCGCGTCCACGATTCAAAGATCGACGCGGCACGCGCCGCCGGGGCACTGGGCTTCACAGCGACGCTGAGCACGCGCGGCTATGCGACCTATCACTGTGTCACCACCAGCGGCAATCAGATCGCATGTTCGACCATCGAGGCCGGTGTCGCGCAGGCACAATCGGCACGTGTTGGCCGATTGATGCGCGAACGCAGCATGATCGAGAACCGCGTCGCGCGCGCCTGCCAGATCTGATCAGCCTTTCATACCGTCCCAGAACCCCTTGACCTTGTCGAAAAAGCTGCTGCTTTCGGGGTTGTTCTCGGCGGAAAGCTTCTCGAATTCTGCCAGCAGTTCCTTCTGACGCTGGGTCAGGTTGACCGGGGTTTCCACGGCAAGTTCGATCAGCATATCCCCTTGTCCGCCGCCGCGCAGCGCCGGCATGCCCTTGCCGCGCAGGCGCATATGCTTGCCCGACTGGCTGCCCGAGGGAATCTTGACCCGTGACCGACCGCCATCAATGGTCGGAACCTCGACCTCGCCGCCAAGCGCGGCGCGGGCCATGCTGACCGGCACGCGACAATACAGCGTCACATCCTCGCGCTTGAAGATCGGGTGTTCGGCAACATTGACGAAAATGTACAGATCGCCCGGAGGCCCGCCGCGCAGCCCGGCCTCGCCTTCGCCAGACAGGCGGATGCGCGTCCCGGTCTCGACCCCGGCGGGGATGTTGACCGACAGGCTGGCTTCCTTCTCGGTGCGCCCGGCACCCGCGCAGACCTTGCACGGATTCTTGACGATCTGGCCAGAGCCGCCACAGGTCGGGCACGTGCGTTCGACCGTGAAAAAGCCCTGCTGCGCGCGGACCTTGCCCATGCCAGAACAGGTGGGGCAAGTCACGGGTTCCGCGCCACCTTCAGCGCCTGTGCCCGAACAGGCGTCACAGGCAGAAAGTCGCGGCACGCGGATGGTCTTCTTGATGCCGGAAAACGCCTCTTCCAGCGTGATTCGCATATTGTAGCGCAGGTCTGACCCGCGCGTTGCGCGGGACCGCCCGCCGCCGGCGCCGCGCCCGCCGCCCACGAAATCGCCGAACAGGTCCTCGAACACATCCGAGAAGGCGCTGGCGAAATCGGCATTGCCGCCGCCAAACCCACCGGGCCGCCCGCCCCGCGGGCCCCCGCCCATGCCGCCGTCAAAGGCGGCATGACCAAACCGATCATAGGCGGCCTTCCTCTCGGGGTCCTTCAGCGCGTCATAGGCCTCGTTCACTTCCTTGAACTGGGCTTCGGCATCGGGGTTGTCGGCATTGCGGTCGGGGTGAAGTTCCTTCGCTTTCGTGCGATAGGCCTTTTTCAATTCGTCCGCCGTCGCGTTGCGACCGACCCCGAGCACATCATAAAAGTCACGTTTGGCCATGATCATGGTTTCCCAATGCAAACCCGGCCTGATCCGTTCAGGCCGGGTCGTGGTTACAGCCCTTGTGGCTTACTTGCGCTTGGCGTCGTCCAGATCCTCGAAATCGGCATCAAGGATATCGTCATCCACATCGCGCGGCTCGTCGCCTTCGGGCGCAGCCCCGTCTGCGGCCTCGGTCTGCGCCTTGTAGATCGCCTCGCCCAGTTTCATCGAGGCTTCCTGCACATTCTGGATACCGGACTTGATCTTGCCCGAATCCTCGCCTTCCAGCGTGTCTTTCAGCGCCGCGATGGCCAGTTCGATCGCCTCGACCGTGGTCGGATCGACCTTGTCCTTGTGCTCTTCCAAAGCTTTCTCGGTCGAGTGGATCAGGCTTTCTGCCTGGTTGCGCGCTTCGACCAGCGTGCGCCGGTTCTTGTCGGCCTCGGCATTGGCTTCGGCGTCGCGCACCATCTTCTCGATATCTTCCTCCGACAGCCCGCCCGAGGCCTGAATCGTGATCTTCTGTTCCTTGCCCGTGCCCTTGTCCTTGGCCGAGACATTCACGATGCCGTTGGCATCGATGTCGAAGGTCACTTCGATCTGGGGCATGCCGCGCGGGGCAGGGGGGATATCTTCAAGGTTGAACTGGCCGAGAATCTTGTTGTCGGCCGCCATTTCACGCTCGCCCTGGAACACCCGGATCGTCACCGCGTTCTGGTGGTCTTCGGCGGTGCTGAACACCTGACTTTTCTTGGTAGGAATGGTGGTGTTGCGGTCGATCAGGCGGGTGAACACGCCGCCCAGCGTCTCGATCCCCAGCGACAGCGGGGTCACGTCCAGCAGGACCACGTCCTTGACATCGCCCTGCAACACGCCCGCCTGAATGGCAGCGCCCATCGCCACGACCTCATCAGGGTTCACGCCCTTGTGCGGTTCCTTGCCGAAGAAGCCCGTCACTTCCTCGATCACCTTGGGCATGCGGGTCATGCCGCCTACGAGGATCACCTCGTCGATATCGCCCTTGGACAGGCCGGCATCCTTCAGCGCCGCAGCACAGGGCTTGAGCGAGTTCTTGATCAGGTCGCCCACCAGCGATTCCAGCTTCGCACGGGTCAGCTTCATCACCAGATGCAGCGGTTGGCCCGTGTTGCGGTCCATCGAGATGAAGGGCTGGTTGATCTCGGTCTGCGAGGACGAGGACAACTCGATCTTGGCCTTTTCCGCAGCTTCCTTCAGGCGCTGCAACGCCATCTTGTCGGCGGACAGATCGACGCCATTCTCCTTCTTGAACTCGGCAGCCAGGTAGTTGACGATCCGCATGTCGAAATCTTCGCCACCAAGGAACGTGTCGCCATTGGTCGACTTCACTTCGAACAACCCGTCGTCGATTTCGAGGATCGTGATGTCGAATGTCCCGCCACCAAGGTCATAGACGGCAATCGTCTTGCTGTCCTTCTTGTCCAGACCATAGGCCAGTGCCGCTGCTGTCGGTTCGTTGATGATGCGCAGCACTTCCAGCCCGGCAATCTTGCCCGCGTCCTT